>CAYGSQ010000508.1:0-3167 GCA_964352435.1 uncultured Gammaproteobacteria bacterium
AAATCGATGACCGCCTGAGCTTCCTCAATAACGTTGGCCTGGAATATCTCACGCTCAATCGCAGCGCTGACACACTGTCCGGCGGCGAAGCACAGCGTATCCGGCTGGCCAGTCAAATTGGTTCAGGTCTGGTCGGCGTCATGTACATCCTCGACGAGCCCTCGATTGGCCTGCATCAGCGCGACAACCGACGACTGCTCGACACGCTGTTTCATTTGCGCGATCTGGGCAACACCGTGCTCGTTGTTGAACACGATGAAGAAGCCATTACCAGCGCAGATCACGTGCTCGATATTGGCCCCGGGGCCGGCGTGCACGGTGGCCAGGTGGTGGCGCAAGGCACGCCCAAACAGGTCATCGCCAATCCCGCTTCATTGACCGGCCAATATCTGAGCGGCCGCCGGCGCATTGAGGTACCCGCCACGCGCAAACCAATCCGTCCCGGCCGTTTCATTTCGATTGAAGGCGCAACCGGCAACAACCTCAAGAACGTATCGACAAAGATTCCCGTCGGCCTGATGACCTGCGTGACGGGCGTGTCCGGCTCCGGCAAATCGACACTGATCAACGACACGCTGTACCGCTACATTGCGCGCGCGCTAAACGGCGCCGGTACCATCCCGCGTCCGTTCAAGAAGATTAACGGTATCGGCCAGATCGATCGGGTCATCGATATCAGCCAAAGTCCGATCGGCCGCACGCCGCGCTCGAATCCGGCCACCTACACCGGCTTGTTCACGCCCATTCGCGATTTGTACGCCGGCACGCAGGAAGCGCGCGCACGCGGATACAAGCCCGGTCGTTTCAGCTTCAATGTAAAGGGTGGGCGTTGCGAAGCCTGTCGCGGGGATGGCGTCATTCGCGTTGAGATGCACTTTCTACCGGACGTCTACGTGCCCTGCGACGTATGCCACGGACAGCGTTACAACCGTGAAACACTGGCGATTCGTTATAAGGGCAAAAACATTCACGAAGTACTCAGCATGACGGTCGAGGATGCCAACGAGTTTTTCAAAAATGTGCCGGTAATTGCTCGCAAACTCGAAACGCTGATGGATGTGGGTTTGACCTATGTGCAGCTTGGCCAAAACGCGACAACGCTATCAGGCGGCGAAGCCCAGCGCGTCAAACTGGCCAAAGAGCTGTCCAAACGCGCGACGGGGAACACACTCTATCTGCTGGATGAACCGACCACCGGCCTGCACTTTCACGACATCGCGCAGCTGCTGACGGTATTGCAACGCTTGCGCGAACGCGACAACACGATCGTAATCATTGAACACAACCTTGATGTCATCAAGACCGCGGACTGGGTCATCGATATAGGCCCCGAAGGCGGCGACGGTGGCGGGGAGATCGTCGCGGAAGGCACACCCGAGGACATCGCCAATAACAAGGCGTCCTATACCGGGCAGTATCTAAAACCACTGCTCAAGGCTGTCGCCAAGGGCAAGAAAAAAACCAAACGGGCGTAACGGCGTGCAGGCGGTTATCAGGGCTCAACCTGTTCAACCGCCTGGATATGCAGACGCTTTTTGGGGAGGTCCATCGTAATCTGAAAGTGTTTGAGCACTTCATAGCCCAGCAAGCCAAGCTCAAGCGTAGACCTATTGTCCGGCATAACGGTCACCGGTACATTCTTGAGCGTGTATGGACCGATAGTGAGGGCCGGCAGTGTAAATTGCCGCGTCCCAACGGCAACGCCACTGACGCCGATAACTTTAGTGTCCACCGCGTCGTATTCGTCCAGCCAACCGTGCTTATCCACAAAACTGCGATTGAGCAACCGGATGCGTCGTGCGCGTGCCGGCGATCCCTGTGATACGCCATTCCGCCTCACCAAACTTGAGTTGCACACGCTCGCCGTGGTCCAGCTCAAACGGCTCCCATGGCGTCGCCGCCGCGAACACCACCGCCGAAGAAAACAGACAAAGGCTTGCGCATAAAAACCGAAACATGACGGACTTGGCTAAGTGACTTGATCGCGCGTGTAGACATACTCGGCGGCAAGCGTCTTCTCAGTATCGTTCGCGACGAACTGCGCAAGCTTCTTGCCCACCAGTGGAATCGAGCAGGTAATCTCGATTTCGATATCGTTGACGCAACCGTTGCCATCCGGCATCAGGTTCATGGTGCCTGTCATCTCAACCGGGACGCCTTCTGCGGCAATCTCGAAATCATTGTAATATTCGTCGCCCGGGTCGCCATCCCAGTTTTCCGTCTGACGGATCGTGTTCCATTCGCCCAGAAAACTCTTCAGTACCCCAGGCACGTCCGCGGGCACGTCGCGCTGACTTTCAACGACGAAGCCCTCATCCGTCTGCTCAGCCCGATTGATCTTGATATTGCGCGCGCCGCAATGCTCAAATTTGTCTTCGTAGAACTTTTGCCCTGTGAACAGGGTATAAAGCTGGTCAATCGAGCAATCATAGCGATGTTGAGCTGAAATTTTCATTCTGACCTCTCAGATAGTGCAAAATATGTGGTCTGATTCACACTGAATGACAGACCTCAGGGCAACGTAGCTGCTACTCTTTTACCCGACAATACAGAAACAAATCATTACCCGCTACGACGCGGCGAGATATCAGGACTGAACTATTATTGTGTGTAAACATCAATGGTTGCCAAACCATACATCCAAAAGGAGAGCTCTATGCGAAAGTGTGTGATGGCGGCGGCACTATGTGCCTTCGTTACCGGTTGCGGTAGCGACAAGGCACCGGCCACCGACGATATCGAAGCGGCGGCGGAACAAGCCCGCGATTACGGTCGTGAGCTGCTGGACAATGCGTCTAATGCGACGGACGATGCAGCTGACGCGCTGGAACAATCAGGACGCGATGCGCTGGACGCGGCGGCAAAGGCTGCCGAAGATCTGGAGGAAGCGGCACGCAAGCGGGCCGAGGAAGCGGCACAGCAGGCACGTCAGGCGCGCGCCGACGCCGAACAGGCCGCACGTGACCAGCTCGCAAAACTGGAGGCGGAGCGCGAGGCCTTGCGCAAACAAAAAGGCGACTTTCAACGCGAAATTCGCGTCGGAGAAGAAGAGAACTAGTTAGTCTTGGAGTCAGGCAGGTATTGAACGACGTTTTACGTTCGTTTGCCCCCCAGGCAGTTTACTTGCCTGGCTCCATCTCTTGACCACTGCCTCGCCTGCATTAATG
>CAYGSQ010000509.1:0-3167 GCA_964352435.1 uncultured Gammaproteobacteria bacterium
GTCCGCGACGTGTACGGCGAGGTAACAATTGCGGTCGGTGATGGCCAGCTACTCAATGTCGACCCCAAAGCCGGCCGCGTGTTTGGCCTGATCAGTTTGACCGCCTTGCCGCGACGGCTGAGTCTCGATTTTCGCGACATCTTTCAAAAGGGCTTTGCGTTCGATGCAATTGAAGGCAAGTTCTCGCTGCGTGGTGGTAATGCGTTTACCGACAACCTGACTTTGCGTGGCCCGGCGGCTCAGGTGGCGGTGGTGGGGCGTGCGGGTATTGCAGCGCGCGATTACGATCAAACCGCGTCGATTTACGCCAATTTCGGCTCCAGCCTGCCAATTGCCGGTGCCATTGCGGGCGGCCCGGCCGTGGGCGCGGCGCTGCTGATTTTTACCGAGCTGTTCAAGGATCCGCTGAAGCAGATCGGACGGGTCGATTATCGGATCAGCGGGTCCTGGGACGAGCCACAGATTGCACGGCTCGACGCACCGGGCAGCAAACCGGCCCCGCCGACGGACGAGCGCGCACCGGTGGTCGAGCCGGCACCCGAGCCTGCCCCCCCGGGCGTCAGTGACTAGCGGATCGCGCCGTCGTGGTCGGCTTGGGCTACACTACGAGCCGGTTCGCACCAACCACTAAATTTTTTCGGGAGACTACGCCTTGAGCGATTCGATGGAACTGGCGCGCGCGCGACTGCTCGCACCCACCGGTATTGATGAAAACGACATTGCCCGTGTACTGGGTACGCTGATGCATGGCGGCATCGACGCTGGCGACCTGTATTTTCAGTCGTCCCGGCAAGAGGCCTGGACGCTGGAAGACGGTATCGTCAAAGACGGCAGTCACAGCGTTGAGCGCGGCGTGGGCGTACGTGCGCTGAGCGGTGAGAAAACCGGCTTTGCCTATTCCGACGATATCATTTTGCCGGCACTCGATGAGGCGTCGCGCGCGGCGCGAGCGATCGCGCGCGCAGGCCAGGACGGTCAGGTGGCCGCGTGGAAGAGTACGCCGCAGACATCGCTGTATGTGCCCACAGATCCTTTGGGCACGATGAACGACGAAGACAAGGTCGCTCTGCTCGAGCGTATTGACCAACATACACGCAAAGTCGATCCGCGCGTGCAACAGGTCGTGGTGTCGCTGTCTGGCGTGCACGATGTCGTGCTGATCGCGAGTACCGACGGCACGCTCGCGGCCGATGTGCGGCCACTGGTGCGCTTGAACGTATCCGTTGTGGTTGAGCAGGACGGTCGGCGAGAGCAAGGCTACTCCGGCTACGGCGGTCGCTATGGTTATGAGGAATTGAGCGCGGGACACAGGCCATTTGAGCTCGGTGATGAAGCGGTTCGTCAGGCGTTGGTCAATCTGGAGGCAGCGCCTGCACCGGCCGGTGAGATGACGGTGGTGTTGGGTCCGGGCTGGCCGGGCGTACTGCTGCATGAAGCAATCGGTCACGGCCTTGAAGGTGATTTCAATCGCAAGGGTACCTCGGCCTTTAGTGGTCGAATTGGCGAACGCGTTGCTTCGGATCTGTGCACGGTCGTCGACGACGGCTCGCTGCCGCAGCGACGCGGTTCGCTCAATATCGATGACGAGGGCACGCCGACCGGTCGCACGGTTCTGATCGAGAACGGCATATTGAAGGGCTACATGCAGGACAAGCACAACGCCGGATTGATGGGCACGGCGCCCACCGGCAACGGTCGCCGCGAGTCCTTCTCGCATTTGCCGATGCCGCGCATGACCAACACGTTCATGTTGGCCGGTCCGCACGACCACGATGAGATCATCGCCTCTGTCGACAAGGGTCTTTATGCCTCGAATTTCGGCGGTGGTCAGGTGGATATTACCTCGGGCAAATTTGTGTTCAGTGCCAGTGAGGCGTATCTGATCGAGAACGGCAAGGTGACGCGACCTGTGCGTGGCGCTACGCTGATTGGCGATGGACCCGACGTGCTCACCCGCGTTTCAATGGTGGGTAACAACCTGGAGCTGGATCAAGGCGTGGGTATCTGCGGCAAGGAAGGTCAGAGTGTGCCCGTAGGCGTAGGCCAGCCGACGTTACGTGTTGACGGTCTGACCGTCGGCGGGACGGGTTAAAAAAAGAGGGGAGGAGTGTCCGGTGTTACCACCGAACACTCAAGCGACAGCGAAAGAGGCCAAGTACCCTGCTGTGCTCACCGATCCTCGGTCACACCCCAAAAAACCCCAAACGATGCTGCGGTGTCCTGTCTCGCGTCTGTCGCCAGATGCTCGGCTGGGCAAGGCAGCAGCCAGAATGTCAGACCCGCCCCGGCAAGCGGGCGCCGGCGCGGGCTGACTCTCTCCCTGGCCCCATTGACTCTGTCAAAGGGCACCTGCGTCGTCAAAGTGTCGCTAATCACCGACACTCTTTTTTACCTTGCTGGCAACGACGAAAAGCGTGCGCAAATGCTCGCCTATACCAATAACCAAACTCACTATTTTTTAAGGGGCTGGAACCACTAATTCGAAATACACTTGTGATGGCAGCGCTGTCATTGTGCGGCGTGTAGTGGGCTGGTTGCTTGATTTTCGATCAATCGGATTTCGAATTTTTTTACATGGAGTGCCGTCTGGCGGGCCATACCAATGTCATGCTGCGCGCGTTGTGATCCTGAGCCAAATGCCGTAGCGTCTGCAACGCTGCGGGCAAGCGTCGCGGCGCATTGCACCACTGTTACAAGGTTGATCATGCATCCGATTCTCGCGGTCTTTCGCAAAGAAGTGCTCGACAACGTGCGCGACCGACGCACGCTCATGTCGTCTTTGTTATTCGCGCCATTGTTTGGCCCGCTTTTGTTCGCGGTTGCGATCAGCGTAAGTCTGATGTCGCAGATCAGCGATCTTGACGAACCTCTGGCGCTGCCGGTAGTTGGTGCCGAGCACGCGCCCAACCTGATTCAATTTCTCGAGCGTCAAAACGTCACGATCGAGAACGTTGAGGGCGATCCTGAGACGCTGGTGAAGAACGGTGATCTTGAACTCGTGCTAATAATCCCGTCCAGCTATCCCACCCGTTTTCGGGCGGGCGAACCGGCACCTTTACAACTGGTTGCCGACGAGTCCAACGTGCGCGATCGCAAATCTGTAGCGCGCACGGAGAACCTGCTGCGGGTCTATGGTGGTCAGCTGGGCGCCTTGCGCATGCAGGTGC
>CAYGSQ010000510.1:0-3160 GCA_964352435.1 uncultured Gammaproteobacteria bacterium
GTAATAAGGATCGCAGAATGCGTTTCGCCCATCGGCGAGAACAATTCACGCAGATCATCTTCGGTGGTGTTCCATGGCAGGTTTCCCACATACAACTTTTTCATCTCTAACTCCAAATCCCCATCGGGATATCTTCAAAATTGGCACCAGCCACCCATCAAAAAAATTGGCAGTGCACACTAACTTAATTCGCGAGTCGCCCACGCGACTCTTGCGATCCTTCGAAACAAAATTTTGACCGAAGACGGTCAGGAGAGAAGAAAATTCTCGGCGACGAAATCGGCTGGGTAGTTTCCTAGGCCATATAAGCCTACGGTAAAAACTCTACAAGCACCACCAAATACTGCTATTTATGCGTCGAAACGAACTTGGTAGTCGAAAGTGCAAACCTGGATTGACACTTATAGGCGGTTTAATTTTTTAAACTCAAGTGGGCGTCGCCCCGGCCGCACACAATGACAGCGATGTCGCTACCGTAACGTTAACTTAAGGTGACGGGCTGTGGGCTTCATCGAGCATATTTCTAGCGTCGCGTGTCCAGCGCTTAATCGCAATTTTCGCGTCGCCCATACTGGTGAAGCCCGCGATCAGAATCCGTGAACCGCCACCCCAACGGACGGTCGCCGCAAGTTGCTCGCCAGTCTGTGAATCGAGCATTTCACCTTCGGCGGATGCGCCACCGATGCCCGCCCCGGTCGCTTTGGTCACGAGCCAGATATTCAGTGCGCCAATGGTGCGCTCGACGTCGACCAGGCCCACGCGCAACCGCGCCACGCCGGGGCCGGGTTGCGTCACCAGCGCGTAGCCGTCGTCACGGGTCAGGGCATCTTTGAGCTTTTCTTCGAAATACAGCCGCAGCTCCTCAAGCTCGTTTTCATCAAAGGCATTGTTCTGGTTCGGCGTAAACAGGAGCGTCACCGGGTCAACAATAAATTGGGCATAGCCCGCCGATTTGCCGGCGGAATAAAACAATTGATCATCGGCGATCTGCTTGAGATTGCTGTAGTCGGTCAAAAACCCACTGGGCTGCGGTTGCTCGATCGTCGCGCAGCCGGTCACCACGGTGGCGAGCAGCGCCAGAATAACGGGTTTGATATGCATGGAGTGCTCCCAAGATGTGGTCGGACATTGCCGCAGGGTAGCAGCCTTCCGGCACGAGGCAATGGGGCCAGACCTCCCGACCGCCGCGTGACTACGTCACAGATTCAATCTAAAACAGGTGATTTTCATGTCGGGCATTGTTAGAATGTTCGTAATTTCAGGAATTAGTGAAATCCGATGAATGTGACCGAATATCAGCAGAGTTTCATCCTTCACTTCGGCGAAATGGGCAGCCGCTGGGGCATAAACCGGACGGTTGGCCAGATATACGCCTTGTTATATGTGAGCGAGAACCCCGTCAATGCAGAGCAAATCACCGATGCATTGGGTCTTTCACGCTCCAATGTGAGCATGGGGCTGCACGAGCTCAAGTCCTGGGAGCTGGTGGTATCACGTCATTTACCGGGCGATCGCCGGGAGTACTTCTCGACGCCCGACGACGTCTGGGCCATTTTTCGCACCCTGGCCGAACAGCGACGCAAGCGTGAGGTTGACCCCACTCTATCGATGCTGCGATCAGCCTTGATGGAAACCCCGGACAACGATGCCGACCGCCATGCCTACGGCCGCATGAGCGAAATGCTCGAGTTTATCGAGCTGATCACCGGTTGGTTTGATGATGTACAGGGACTGGAACGCGACACACTCATGAAACTCATGCGTCTGGGCGACGGCGTGCGACGCGTGCTGGAAGTAAAAGACAAAGTTAAGCGACTCGGCCAACGGAGCAACGAAACATGACCGACCCCATCTTGCTGGCACGTATTCAATTTGCGACCAACATCAGCTTTCACATCCTGTTCCCGATGATCACCATCGCGCTGGGCTGGGTGCTGCTTTTTTTCAAGCTGCGCTATAACCGCACGGGCGAAGAAAAATGGATGAATGCTTATCGCCTGTGGGTGAAAGTCTTTGCACTGACCTTCGCTCTCGGCGTGGTGAGCGGCATCACCATGAGCTTCCAGTTCGGCACCAACTGGCCTGGCTTCATGGAGAGCGTTGGCAACATTGCCGGGCCATTGCTTGCGTACGAGGTGCTGACAGCGTTTTTTCTGGAAGCTTCGTTCCTTGGCATCATGCTGTTTGGCTTCAAACGCGTGAGTAATCGGGTTCACACGTTGGCGACCGCCCTGGTTGCGATCGGCACCACCGTCTCGGCGTTCTGGATTCTGGCGCTCAATTCGTGGCTGCACACGCCGGCAGGGTTCGAAATGATCGACGGCCAGGCGCACGCCACTGATTGGTTCGCCATCATCTTCAATCCGTCGTTTCCCTATCGCTTTACACACACGTTGATTGCCTCAGGGTTGACGGTCGCGTTTCTGATTGCCGGCATCTCTGCCTACCGTTGGTTGCGCCATGATCGTGGGCCATCGGTACTGGCCACCATGCGCACCGGCCTGACGCTGGCGGCCATTCTGATTCCGGTGCAGATTTTCGTCGGCGACCTGCACGGCCTGAATACACTGGAGCATCAACCGGCAAAAGTCGCCGCGATGGAAGGGCTGTGGGAAACCCGAGAGGGAGCGCCGCTTGTTCTCTTCGCCATCCCGGATGCCGCCACCCAAACCAATCGCTTTGCGATTGAAATTCCCAAACTCGCGTCGTTCATTCTGACACATGACCCAGATGGCGAAGTTCAGGGCATCGATGCATTTCCCGATGCACACCCACCCGTGTCGACCGTCTTCTGGTCTTTCCGCGTCATGGTGGGGACCGGCTTCGCGATGCTTGCCATCTCGTGGTTTGGCGTCTGGACGCTGCGCCGTCGCGGCGAGCCAACGCGCTGGCTTGCCCGGGCTCTGGTTGCCATGACCTTTTCGGGCTGGGTCGCAGTCTTGAGCGGTTGGTTTGTAACAGAAGTTGGGCGTCAGCCGTTCCTGGTCAGCGGTGTTTTGCGCACCGCTGATGCCGCATCAAGCATTGGTGCGGGCGCCGTGTCGGTGTCGCTGGCGATGTATCTTGCGGTCTATCTCGGGCTTATTGGCGCCTACGTGTCGGTCGTCTTTTTTCTTGCCAGACAGGCCGACCTTGCGGCTGAGCGTGCACGGCCACCCGC
>CAYGSQ010000511.1:0-790 GCA_964352435.1 uncultured Gammaproteobacteria bacterium
CCTACCGAACCGTGGGGTGGTCTATGTCACTTTCATCATGTGCTGGCGGAGCGCTCCGCGCTGGAAAACTTTGCTAGGCCGCTGCGGAGGCGTGGCGGCGACACGCGCGATGCGTACGCGCGGGCGACGGCGGTGTTGCAGGACGTGGGGCTGGGCGAACGGCTGGACCACAAGCCAGCGAAGTTATCTGGCGGGGAACGCCAACGTGCGGCGGTCGCGCGGGCGATAGTCAGTGAGCCGGCTTTGATCCTGGCGGATGAACCTACGGGCAACCTGGATGGCAGTACGGGTCAGCGCGTGTTCTCGCGCATGCTGGAACTCAACGGCGACTCGGGGACGGCGCTGGTGGTAGTCACGCACGATCATCGCATTGCCAAGCAGATGGATCGGGTGCTGCAGTTGACCGGTGGCCGGTTGGAGGAGTTGTAGCGGAACAGGACACTAGATTTGTACTCGTCGATGGGCGAAGAGCGTGGGTCTCTATTGCTCGTGTGTTTTTCCGCAGCCAAACTTAAACACGGTTCCATTCCCGGTGTTCTCGTGTATTTCAATTCGTATTTCCTGCCTTGTCTTCCCGATTGTCGGCTGTAGTTGCTCGGTCGATGGGACTAATTTGTTGTCTTGATGATCGTCGCCAGGGAGGGCGTCGATGTGGTGATTATTGCCGGCGCGTTCGTCGTGGGGTCTGCTGCCGCGTTGTTGTGGCCGGCGGCGCCCGTGGTTGTTGGCGTGTTGGCGGCATGCGCAGGTCTGGCGTGTATTCGATTGCCGATGATGCGCAAGCCAGTCT
>CAYGSQ010000511.1:800-3154 GCA_964352435.1 uncultured Gammaproteobacteria bacterium
CTTTGTGGCGCTGGGTGCGGCACTGTGGAGCACGGCGTGGGCGGTCTGGACGTTGGCGCCGCGCGTCCTCGAACCTGCCACGGGCATCATCGATGGCTGCGTAATCAGCGCCGTGTTGCTGGACGACAATCGCCTTGCATTTACGTTACGCACCACGCGCTTTTTTGAGAGCAAGCGTGCGCTGCGCCTGAGTGTTTACTGGTACGACCCGGTACAGATTCCGCGCGAGGGTGAGTGCTGGCGCATGCAGGTCAAGCTGCGGCCGGTCAGGGGTCTGTTAAATCGCTACGGCCACGATGCGCAGCGTCGCGCGTTTGTGCGTGGCGTGCACGGTATCGCGACGGTGAAGAACGGTGCGACGGCGCACCGCGTAGGTCGCACCTGGCGTACGACTGGTTTGCACTTGCGCTTGGCGTTGGCGCGGCGCTTGCAGTTTTTGCATGGCGAGCGTCGCAGTTGGCCGTTGATTGTCGCCCTGAGTGTTGGTTTTCGCTATGGCCTGGATGCGGACGACTGGTCCGTCCTGAATCGGACCGGCACCGGGCATTTGATTGCGATTTCCGGATTGCATGTAGGGTTGGTCGCGACGTTCGGATATGCGTTCGGTCGCTACGTCGCGGCGCCTTTGTTTTCGTGGCGGCGTGCTGTGTCGTCCGCGCATGCAGGACGTGTCGCATGGGCGGGCGCGCTGTGTGCCGCTTTGGCGTACGCGGCGCTGGCGGGTTTTTCATTGCCCACTTCACGCGCTTTGATTATGACGGCGGTGTTTGCCGCCGCGGCGCTGTGCCGGGTGCGTCTCGCGCGGCAGGATGTGCTGGGCGTCGCACTGGTTCTGGTGTTGATCTGGCGCCCATTCGGGGTCATTGAAGCTGGCACATGGTTGAGTTTTGGGGCCGTTGCGGTCCTCATGAACCTGAGTGCGCGCGACACCGGCAGTTTGCTTGCGGCGCAACGCGTGGTGTTTGTCGGCTTGTTTCCAGTGCTCGCGTCGTTCATCGGTAACGTATCGTGGATCAGCCCGCTGGCCAATGCAGTGTTTGTGCCGTTGTTCAGTGTCGTCATTATTCCGCTGACGCTGCTTGGCGCAGTCGCATCATTTGCGGCGCCTGCTGCGTCCCGGTTGGTGTTTGGATTCCTGGCCGTCTGCCTTGATGTGGCGTGGCGCTGGCTGGAAGCGCTGCCGCAAGTCGCTTACGTATTGCCCGCCGCGACGCCGTGGCGCGTGGTAATGGCGGTTGCGGCGGTGGGTGTTGCATTGACACTGGCCGCATCGCTGCGCGCAAAACTTGTAACGGCGGCGGCTTGTTTGCCGTTGCTGTTGGCGCGAGATGCGCGTCCGCCGCACGGCACCTACCTCGTCGAAGTCTATGACGTCGGGCAGGCGTTGGCCGTATCGGTCCGCACGCGCCATCACACCCTGGTGTTTGATACGGGGTCGCGTTGGCGGCATCGGGATGCGGGCGCGGCGATCCTTGTGCCGCAGTTACGTGCGGCGGGCTTGAACCGGGTCGACATGGTCGTGGTCAGTCACGCCGATCTTGACCATCGGGGCGGCGTTCGGGCGCTGCGTGATGCGTACCCTGACGCGAACTGGGTTGTTGGTGAGCCTACGGCCGGGGTGCCAGCGGCAGCGAGCATGTGCCAGGCGGGCGATCGCTGGCGCTGGGATGGCGTCACGTTCTCATTTGAACACCCGGTTGCAGGGTTAGTGACCGAGGGCAACAACGCCTCGTGTGTCTTGCGCATTGCGGGTCGCGACACGCGTGCACTCATCACGGGCGATATTGAGGCACTGGCCGAACTGTCGATGCTGCACGGTCAGCGCGACGTGCGGGTAGATCTCCTGATTGGTCAGCACCATGGCAGCGCGACGTCGTCGACCGCGGCATTTGTCGCAGGCTCCGCGCCACGTTGGGTGGTGTTTTCCACCGGCTATGACAATCAGTGGTCATTGCCATCACAGCCCGTAATCGAACGCTGGGAGCAGCAGGGTGCACAGGTGTTCAACACCGCCGCGGATGGCGCGATTAGCGTACACCCCGGCCCGATTGGTCGCGACCGTGCGCCGCGACGAGCACGAATAGAGCGCGCGGCGCTGTGGCGTCGGCCGTAGTGGGCACAAGCTCAATATCAGGGTCGCCCCTAGGCCCATTTCTTGCCTCCGTACGACGTGGTAATCTGCGCGCATCCCTTTGATTTAAGAGCGCGTATGTTCGAAATTGTTAAAGCAGGCGGTTGGTTGATGCCAGCCCTGATTTTGTGTTCCGTGGTGGCCGTGACGATCATCGCTGAGCGCCTGCTCGCGCTGCGTCATTCGCGCGTATTGCCCGCCGGCATGTCCGCCAAGGTCTGGC
>CAYGSQ010000512.1:0-3151 GCA_964352435.1 uncultured Gammaproteobacteria bacterium
TACCAAAGGTGTGCCCACCGGCGATCAGCGCAACCGTCTCTTCGTCATTCATTGCCATGCGAGCGAAAGTTTCACGAATGTCCTGCGCCGCCAGCAGCGGGTCCGGATTGCCATTGGGTCCTTCCGGGTTCACATAGATCAAACCCATTTGCACCGCGGCCAGGGGGTTGGCCAGTTCACGGTCACCGGTGTAACGCTCGTCCGCCAAAAACTCGTTCTCCGGCCCCCAATACACCAGATCGGCTTCCCAGTCGTCCACACGACCGCCCGCAAAACCGAACGTATTAAAGCCCATGGACTCGAGCGCAACGTTGCCCGTCAAGACCATCAGATCGGCCCAGGAAATACTGCGACCGTACTTTTGCTTGATGGGCCACAGCAGGCGACGGGCCTTGTCGAGGTTGCCGTTATCGGGCCAGCTGTTGAGCGGCTCAAAACGTTGCTGCCCCCCACCGGCGCCGCCGCGACCATCGGCCACGCGATAGGTGCCAGCACTGTGCCAGGCCATGCGGATAAAGAACGGGCCGTAGTGGCCGTAGTCAGCCGGCCACCAGTCTTGCGACGTGGTCATCAGAGCTTCCAGATCTGCCTTGACCGCGGCGATGTCCAGATTTTCGTAAGCCTGCGCGTAGTCGAAGCCTGCGCCCAACGGGTTGGATTCGTCAGCGTGCTGACGCAGCGGACTAAGATCAAGCTGCTCCGGCCACCAAAAGGCGTTCGCTTTTGGCTTGCCCTGCGCAAAGGCAGGGCTGGACAGCGCGGCTATCGAGAGCGCCACCGCCATTGCCTGCAGCAAAAGGGTTTTGGGTTTTAACATGTGTGAGTTCCTTGTCATCGCTTTATGGAAAATTTCAGTCTTCATTAAAACGCAATCCATGCATAGACATGATTGAAAAAATCAATGGTACTAAGAGACAGCGTCTATCGGTCTATCGACACTGCAGGCACAGCATAAAATGCGTGTGGGAAGTGGCTCGCAGCAAGCGGAACAAACCGTCCTTCACAGCTTGTACGAAGAGCGTCGTTGATTGGTTTTGCGCACCGCATTGGGCCACGTTCGCTCCCAACCATGCCCGTTTGCACCCAGGCCGCAAGGTCGTTTGGCCCGTTGTTCAGTCCAGCCGCAGCCAGTCGGGAATAATAAGCTGCACCTTGTTCAGGCGCGCCTCCTGTCGCCGGTAATTGGCGGCGAACTTGCTCACCAGTCGCCAGTAGGCCTTCGAGTGATTCATGTGCTGACTGTGACACAACTCGTGCACATACAGGTAGTCCGCCAGATCCGGCGGCGCAAACAGCAGGCAATAGTTCAAGCTGACCGTTCCACTGCTCGAATAGCTGCCCCAGCGCGTCTTCTGTCCACGAATCTGCACGCGTGTGTAGGGCATACCCATATTTGCCGCGCGCGCCTTGAGTTGTGGCACCATGACCTGACGACCCTTGTCCTGCAACCATGCGCGCAGCGCGCGTCGGCCCGCCGCACGCTGATCCTGACGCGCACCGATCTCGAGCGAATGACCCAGGTCACGCCAAGCTTTTTTGCCCACCGGGCGATCGTAGAGCACCACCCAGGTCTGACCACACAGTGGCAGCTCAATCCGATTGGGCAAGCGCAGATCGGGGGCCGGGCCCTGCTCTTCAAGTGCCTGGCAAGCGCGCGTTATCCAGTCCCGCTTGCTCTCGACAAACTGCTGCACGACGGCGGCACTGGCGCCGGCCGGCACCACTACTTCGATGTCATCCGCATGGCGTACGTGAATCGCCAAATTGCGCGCACGGTTGCTGCGACGAATGCGATACGCGCCCTCAACGCCAGCGTGGCGGAACAAATCCAATTGATGGTCGCGCTGCACGAGCGCCTAAAGCTGCGCCGCCAATTCGCAGCCCTGGCGAATAGCGAACTTGGCATCCAGCTCCGCGGCCTTGTGCGCACCGCCGATGATGTGCACGTTCATGTCGTCGCCCAACTCGTCTGCCAGCGTACGCAGAGACTCCTGCCCGGCACAGATGACAACATGATCAACTTCGAGCAAACGGTCGGTCTCGCCGACAACGATATGCAAGCCCGCGTCGTCAATACGCTTGTACTGGACACCATTGATCATCTTGACCTGACGACCTGACATGGCCAGACGATGGATCCAGCCGGTCGTCTTGCCAAGGCCCTTACCGACCTTGGAGTCTTTACGCTGCAGAAGATACAGGTTACGGACACTGTGATGCTGAGCACCGTCAGGATGCAGGCCACCGTCCGCACCATAGGTTTTGTCGATGCCCCATTCTTTCAAAAACGCGTCGGTCTGCGGCGGTTCGAATGGCGTGTCATGCGCCAGGTATTCGGCCACATCAAAACCAATGCCGCCCGCGCCAATGATCGCCACGCTCTTGCCAACCGTGGCGCCGCCTTTCAGAACGTCGATATACGACAACACTTTGTCGTGCTCGATACCTTCAATCCCAGGCGTGCGCGGCGTGACACCGGTACAAATAATGACTTCGTCGAAGTTACCCTCACGCAACATGGCCGTGTCAACCGCGGTACCAAGGCGCACATCAACCTTGACGTCCGCCAGCACGTTGCCGAAATAGCGCAGCGTTTCGTAAAACTCTTCTTTGCCGGGAATGCGTTTGGCCATATTGAACTGACCGCCAATCTCGTCCGCTTGATCAAACAAGGTCACATGATGACCGCGGAGACCTGCAACATGCGCGGCGCTCAAACCGGCAGGCCCGGCACCGACCACCGCGACGCGCTTGGGTTTGTCAGTGACAGGATAGTTGAGCTCGGTCTCGTAGCAGGCGCGCGGATTGACCAGACACGATGCGGTTTGTTTCTCGAATACGTGGTCAAGACACGCCTGGTTACACGCGATGCAGGTGTTAATCCGATCGGCTTTGTCGTCCTGCGCTTTTTGCATGAAATCGGCGTCGGCCAAAAACGGACGTGCCATCGACACCATATCGGCGTGCCCGGCCGCCAAGACATCTTCGGCGACGTCCGGCGTATTGATACGGTTGGTGGTAATCAGCGGAATACCCACCTTGCCCATCAGGCGTTTTGTGACCCAACTAAACCCGCCACGCGGCACCATCGTCCCGATCGTTGGAATGCGGGCCTCGTGCCAGCCGATTCCAGTGTTGATGATCGTGGCGC
>CAYGSQ010000513.1:0-3147 GCA_964352435.1 uncultured Gammaproteobacteria bacterium
GCGCCGCCGTCAGCGTCGTCTTACCATGATCAACGTGGCCAATCGTTCCCACGTTCACGTGGGGCTTATTGCGTTCAAACTTTTCTTTCGACATGAGTTGCTCTCTCCGGACAACAACGCGTTGATAACACTAATAACTGTGTGACCAATGCCACACCCTAAAAAACTTTTCTTACATCCCCACCCGACCTATGTCGCCAGTGGAAAGCCAGTCTGGAGCCCACGACCGGAATTGAACCGGTGACCTCTTCCTTACCAAGGAAGTGCTCTACCCCTGAGCTACGTGGGCACGTTCTCGACCAATTTCAACCTGTCGCCCACCGCCCCGCAACTTGGAGCCCGTGAAGGGAATCGAACCCACAACAACAGCTTGGAAGGCTGAGGTTCTACCGTTGAACTACACCCGCGAGTGGACGACCCGCACCAAACTGTTGCATCCTCAATATCTGTCTCGGATACCCGGAACCAGACCGCTGGTGGAGGGGGCAGGATTCGAACCTGCGTAGGCATAGCCAGCAGATTTACAGTCTGCCCTCGTTGACCGCTTGAGTACCCCTCCGCGGACGTAAGCCGGCTATTGTGCTCATAGTGCCGCAGTGTGTCAACATGCATAACGACTTGTTTTCAGGGTTTCTTTCGCCGTTCCAATTCAGAGTCTGGCAGGGGCTATATATAATGTGTCGCCCAAACTGACACCCTTAGCGGGTCGCGGGGCCCACAGCCACGCCGAACAGCGGCTCTACCTGCCGCCCCTCGAGTGTCAGACCGGTAGTTATCTTGGCCGCGTCAGGTGCAATGTCAATCGGCTCATTATTCAATAAACGCAAGAACGTCGGAATGCAGGCCAGGCGCAATCGCTCAGGATTGGCCTGCTCGCAGGCGAACCAGAACTCGAGATTGTCCTGCCCCACCGTGTCTGAACATACGACCGCTCGCACCTCGAGAGACGAAGGCGCGGACGAATAGACGTTGCACCACCTACGCACCGCAGCGTTGAGCGAGAGCGAGCCGGCACCCGGGTGGCAACAACGGACGCAAACCTGAATTCTCTTGCTAATGTAATAACACGCTATTACACTACGACAACTTTCACGACCCAAGATTGCGGACCACGCCCATGAAACCACACACCAATCCTGACCCCGAGCAGCGCAAGGCCGCGGAGGACAACTTGTTCAATGCCATTTTAATGCTCGAATCCACCGCTGAATGCTGCGCCTTTTTCAAAGATTTGTGCACGCCAGCCGAACTTCAGGCCCTGGCCGATCGATGGGCCGTCGTCGAACCGCTGTCCGAAGGTCAACCCTACCGCCAGATTCACGATCAGACGGGCGTCAGCGTGACCACGATTGGTCGCGTCTCCCGCTTCCTGACAGACGGCAATGGAGGGTACGAACGTGTCTTACGCCGACTCAATCGCGAAGACGCGTAATACCGCGCCGGATCGGGTGCGCATTGCGATCCAGAAATCCGGCCGCCTGACAGAAAATACGCTCGCGCTGCTCGCACGCTGTGGCTATCGCTACAGTCGCGGACGTGACGACCTTGTGTGCTTCGGCGAAAACATGCCGGTCGATCTGTTGCTGGTACGCGATGACGACATCCCGGCGCTGGTCGCCGAGTCGGTCTGCGATCTGGGCGTGGTTGGTCAAAACGTGTTGCAGGAAAAAAATCACGCCCTGATCAACGCAGGCCAGCCCTGCGCGGTCGAGTTGCGCGGACTGCGTTACGGTCACTGCCGGCTGTCGTTAGCCGCCCCGCGTGACGAACACTTTGGCGCGGTCAACGATCTCAACGGCGCGCGCATCGCCACGAGTTACCCCAAGATCTTGGCGCAGTACCTCAAGGATATTGGCGCGGACGCGGAAATCGTCGAGTTCTCAGGGGCCGTCGAGCTCGCACCGCGCCTTGGCCGAGCTGACCTGATTTGTGATCTGGTCTCCAGTGGCGGCACTTTGCTGGCCAACGGCCTGACCGAAGTTCTGTGCCTGATGAAAAGCGAAGCCTGGCTGGTGCGTGCGCCACAGGCTCACCGAGACGCGGTGTGCCGTGACTGGATCACGCGCTTGCTGCAACGTCTGGACGGCGTTATGCAGGTGGACGAGAGCAAGTACATCATGTTGCACGCGCCACGCAGCGCGCTGGCACAAATAACCGCGCTGTTGCCGGGCAGCGAAACACCAACCGTGTTGCCGCTCAATGGCGAAAAAAACAAGATCGCGATCCACGCCGTGTGCCGTGAAAATGTGTTTTGGGAAACGCTTGAAAATCTCAAAGCGGCGGGCGCCAGTTCCGTGCTGGTGTTGCCGGTGGAGAAAATGCTGCCGTGATTAGCTACCTTGGCGTTACCCGCTGGTCCGAGTGCGATGAAGCCGCGCGCGCAGCACTCCTGGCACGACCGGCAAGCTCGCGCGACCAATCCTTGTTGACCCGCACAGCCGACATCATTAGCGCAGTACGCCGTGACGGTGATAGCGCATTGGCGACGTTGAGCAAGAAGTTTGACGGTGTCGCCCCGGCCGCGCTGCGGGTCGCGCCCGACGCACTGGCAGCTGCGTGGGACCGCTGCCCCACCGCTGATCGCGACGCGCTGAGCCACGCACGCAACAATATCCTTCGTTTTCACGAAGCCCAGGCAACGGAGCTGCCGTGGGTGGAGGTGCAGGACGGCGTACGCTGTCGTCAGATGCGACGCCCGATCGATGCGGTCGGCCTGTATGTGCCCGGGGGCAGCGCGCCGTTGCCGTCCGCGCTGTTGATGCTGGCAAGTCCGGCACAACTCAGCGCGTGCCGGCGCGTTGTCGTGTGCTCACCACCGCAGGCCGATGGCCACATTGCCGACGTCGTACTGGCCGCCGCGTATTTATGCGAGGTCAACGAAGTCTATGCTGTCGGCGGTGCACAGGCGATCGCGGCGATGGCTTACGGCACGCAGACCATTGCCGCGGTCGACAAGATATTTGGACCCGGCAACGCCTACGTGACGGCCGCCAAGATGCTGGCAGCGCAAGACCCCAGCGGCGCCGCGTGCGACATGCCGGCCGGACCTTCAGAGGTTCTGGTCATCGCAGACGACGCGGCTGACGCCGCCGTCGTCGCGGCCGATCTACTGGCGCAGGCCGAACACGGACCCGATTCGCAGGTGCT
>CAYGSQ010000514.1:0-3129 GCA_964352435.1 uncultured Gammaproteobacteria bacterium
ATCTACACGCTCGCCGATGCTACGTACACCGGCCGCGTCACCGTGCCCGTACTGTGGGACAAAACGCGCAAAACAATCGTCAGTAACGAATCGTCCGAGATCATTCGCATGCTTAACAGTGCTTTTGATGACGTCGGTGCGGCGCCGGGTGATTTTTACCCGGAGGCGCTGCGCGCGGAGATCGATGAGATCAACGCGTTCATCTACCCTAATGTGAACAACGGGGTTTATCGGGCCGGATTCGCGACGACGCAAGAAGCCTATGACGAAGCGGTTACGCAGTTGTTCGACGCGCTGGACAAACTGGAACAGCGTCTGGCAGAGCGGCGCTACCTGACGGGCGGGCGCCTGACCGAGGCGGACTGGCGTCTGTTCACGACGCTTGTGCGCTTCGATGCGGTGTACGTCAGCCATTTCAAATGCAGCCAGCAGCGCATCGTCGACTATCCCAACCTGTGGGGTTATTTGCGCGACCTTTATCAGCATCCAGGCGTGGCCGGGACCGTGCGCCTCGAACACATCAAACGGCACTACTACGCCAGTCATGACACCATCAATCCAACCGGCGTTGTGCCTGCGGGCCCGCGACTCGACTTTTTGGCGCCGCATGGACGGGACCGCGGCGTCTCGTCGCAGCAGGAATAAACGCGGCCACGCGTCTTTTTCACAGGTTGTGCATTGGTCGACACCGTGCGCAGGCGATATGGCATAGTCTGCTCCCTATTCAGGGGCTCGGGCTACGGCCACCTATCGCACGAGGAATTCGCGTTGGAATCAATGTTCGCCTGGCTGACTGAGCATGTCGGCCTGTTGCGGCAACTGGGTGGACTGTGGATCGCATTGGGGATTGGCAGTTTCATGCTGACATTGCTCGCTTTGCCACTCATCATTGTGCGCCTGCCGGTCGACTATTTCGTCCGCAGCCAGCGCGTGTCGGTCGCGTCCGACGCCGCCAATCCTGTATTGGCCTGGCTGTTACGTGGGCTAAAAAACGCGCTCGGCATTTTGTTGATTGCGTTCGGTGCGATTATGCTGTTTGTTCCGGGGCAGGGCATGCTCACAATGCTCATTGGTGTTCTCTTGACCAACTTTCCAGGCAAGTATCGACTTGAGCGACGACTCGTACGGCGCCCCTCGGTACTGCGTGCGTTGAATTCCATTCGACGTCGTTTTGACTATGAACCGATGCTGCCGCCCCCGCCTGTTGGCGACGCGTAGCGCGATCTGAAAGAAACTGATGCTGCATTTTGACGGTTTGAGCTTGCGTCGCGGGGCCAAAGTCCTGTTCGACGACGCCAGCTTCCAGATTCACCCGGGCCAGAAAGCCGGCATTACCGGTGCCAACGGCAGCGGCAAGTCCAGCTTGTTTGCGCTGGTGCAAGGTGAATTGCAGCCCGATGTTGGTCACTTCAGCTGTCCCGCGGACTGGGTCATCGCGCACGTGGCGCAAGAGGCGCCGCACGGTACGCGCACGGCGCTCGATTACACACTCGATGGCGATGCGCAGCTGCGCGATATTGAATGCAGGCTGGCACAGGCCGAACGCGACGGCGCAGGGGAGCTGCAGGCGACCTTGCTGGGCCAGCTCGAAGCCATCGATGGCTACACGGCAAACAGCCGCGCCGGTCAGCTATTGCACGGACTTGGATTTCAAAACCACGATCTTGGGCGGTCACTTGATGAATTTTCCGGTGGCTGGCGTGTGCGGCTGAACCTGGCGCGCGCGTTGATGTGTCGCTCCGATTTATTGCTTCTCGATGAGCCAACCAATCACCTGGATCTCGACGCGGTGCTGTGGTTGGAGCAATGGTTGCGCGCCTATCCAGGTACGCTTTTGCTGGTATCCCATGATCGAGATTTTCTGGACAGCATCAGCACCAGTATCGTCAATATTGAGCATGAACAGGCACAGCTTTTCAGCGGCAACTACAGCGCCTTTGAGCGCATCCGGGCGGAACGGCTCGCCGGCCAGCAGGCCGCGTACCGCAAGCAGCAGCGAGAAATCGCGCACATGCGTGCCTACGTTGACCGTTTTCGCGCCAAGGCGACCAAGGCACGTCAGGCGCAGAGCCGTCTCAAGGCGCTGGCACGCATGGAGGAGATCGCCCCGGCCCATGTCGACTCGCCGTTTCAATTTCGTTTGCGCGAGGTAGAAGACCTGCCGGCGCCGCTGCTGACATTGCGTGAAGCCGACGTTGGCTACGACGACAAAACCATCGTTGGGAACATCGAACTGTCTCTCGCGCCCGGTGATCGGGTCGGTTTGCTCGGGCCAAACGGCGCCGGCAAGTCGACCCTGATCAAGCTTATGGCGGGGGATCTTGATTTGCAGCGTGGTGACCGCACGCTGGCCAAAATGGCCTCGGTGGGCTACTTCGCCCAGCATCAGGTCGAGCAACTCGATCCGCGCAGCACGCCACTTGAGCATCTGACCCGGCTCGACCCGCAGGCGCGCGAACAGGAACTGCGTAATTATCTGGGGAGTTTCGGTTTCAGTAACGACCAGGCGGTCAGTCCCGTTGCCCCGTTTTCCGGCGGCGAGAAATCCCGTCTGGCGTTGGCTTTGCTGGTGTACAAGAAGCCAAATCTGCTGCTGCTTGACGAGCCAACCAACCACCTCGATTTGGAAATGCGTCAGGCCCTGGCCAATGCCCTGCAGGACTTCCCCGGCGCCATGGTGATCGTGTCGCATGATCGCCACCTGCTGCGGCTGACCGTAGACCAATTGTTGCTCGTAGACGGCGGGTCGGTCGATGAGTTTGCCGGTTCGCTTGATGACTATCCGCAGTGGATTGCCGACCGTCAGCGTGCGCTCAAAGAGCACGCGCGCGATAAGCCGCCCCCATCGAACGCGCCCAGCCGCAAGGAGCAAAAGCGCATCGATGCGCAGCGGCGCCAGGCAACGGCACCGCTGCGCAAAGAACTGCAGGAGGCCGAGGCACGCCTAGCCAAGCTCGAAGCGCTGAAAACCGAGCTCGAAACGGCATTGGGTGAGCCGGACATTTACGCGGACGAGAAAAAACGCGAGCTGAAAGAACTGCTCGCCCGTCAGGCGCAAAACACCGTGGATCTTGCTGCCTGCGAGGAAAACTGGCTGGCGGCCAGCGAGGCGCTGGAGCAGTTTGAGGC
>CAYGSQ010000515.1:0-3129 GCA_964352435.1 uncultured Gammaproteobacteria bacterium
GGGCTTGCATAATTTTTGCGTGAGCCCGGGCTACACCCTCAGCCGACTCTACGCGCGCAGTGTACTGGAATTGGGTAACGACATTGCGGCGGGCGTGGCAGCAAGTGATTAGGCAAACACTCGCGACACTCTTGCTGGTGTGTGCACTCGCCGGTTGCCAGAGCATACAACCGCCTGTGACAACGACCAGCGGCAGCACGTCCACGCCGACGGGCGGCTCCAACCCCAACAAGACCAATCCCTACGTCGTACTGGGCAAGCGCTACGTGCCCATCAAAGATTCTACGGGCTATCGCGAACGCGGTGTCGCCTCCTGGTATGGGCCCAAGTTCCACGGCCGGCCGACAGCCAACGGTGAAGTGTTCGACATGGATCAAATGACGGCCGCACACAAGACGCTGCCGTTGCCCGTGTATGCGCAAGTCACCAATCTGCGCAACGGCAAACGCGTCGTCGTGCGGATTAATGACCGCGGCCCATTCGTCGACAATCGCCTGATCGATCTGTCACGCGCGGCGGCGCATGCGATCGATATGGTCGGACCCGGCACCACATTGGTCGACGTTCAGGTCATTCCCGGACCCGGTGGTGGCCCGGTCACGCCGCCAGCACCCAGAACGCCCGCGCCTGCGAGCCGCAGCACCGGGTTTTACATTCAGGTCGGTGCCTACGGCGATGCGCAAAATGCGCAACGCGTGGTGTCTGCTCTGCGCAGTTCGGGTTTTGACGATGCTTTGATCGCGCCGGTTGTGCGCGACACGGCGACATTGCACCGCGTACGCGTAGGTCCCGTCCAAAGCGTCGAACAGTTTGACAATTACATTGCCTCGCTTATGGGGCTCGGCTATCGCGACGCCCGCCTCGCGATCGACTAAACACCTTGTGAGATCCATGCACTACTTCAATAAATTTGTTCGCCGCACGTTCGCGTGTGCCTGGCTCATCTGCGCAGCTGGCGCACTGGCTGCGCCCACACCCATCCCGGCGGCGCCCAGCATCAATGCCAGTGCGTATCTGGTTATCGAGCATCACAGTGGCCGGGTTATCGCGGAGAAAAATTCCGAGGCGGCCGTGGAGCCGGCCAGCATCACAAAGCTGATGACGGCCTACGTTGCCTTCGATAAGTTGCGCGAAGGTCAGGTCGCGCTCACGGACGAAATCACCGTGAGTGAAAAAGCGTGGCGGGCGGAAGGCTCACGTATGTATATCGAGGTGGGCAAAAAAGTTCGCCTGGATCAATTACTCAAGGGCATGATCATTCAGTCGGGCAACGACGCCAGCATCGCCATCGCAGAGCACATCGCCGGTTCAGAAGACACGTTTGCGGCGCTAATGAACCAATACGCCGGCGATCTGGGACTGACCAACAGTTACTTCGCCAACAGCAACGGTCTGCCAGCGCCTGGCCACAAGATGTCAGCGCGCGATATCGTCACGCTGACCCAGCGCCTGATTCAGGACTTTCCCGAACACTATTCGCTGTATTCGGAAAAGTCGTTCACGTTTAACGACATTCAACAGTACAACCGCAATAACCTGCTGTGGCGCGATTCGTCCGTCGACGGCGTCAAGACCGGCTACACCGACGCGGCACGTTATTGCCTCGTGTCATCGGCCAAACGCGGCGACATGCGCGTCATCTCAGTCGTCCTGGGCACACCCAGCGAAGAGGCACGCATCGCATCGAGCCAATCGCTCATTAACTACGCCTTCAACTTTTACGAAACACACCGTCTTTACAGTGCCGGTCAGGTGATTACTCAGGAACCCGTGTTCAAGGGCGCCAATGACACGGCCGAGCTGGGCCTCACGTCAGACCTGTTCGTCACAATACCGCGCGGCCAGTACGACTCGCTGGCTGCGAGCATGAATCTGCCCAATACGCTGATTGCGCCGCTGAGCTCGAGTGAACCCATCGGCTCCGTCGTCGTGCGCCTGGGTGAGCAGACACTTGTCGAACGATCGCTGTTTGCACTGGCACCCGTGGAAAGTGGCAACTTTGTTCGTCGCGCCATGGACGAAATTCGCCTGTGGTTCGAATGACATTATGTCCGCGCAACTTCCAATCGCTTATCTCAACGGCCAGTTTCTACCGCTAGATCAGGCGCGCATCTCGCCGCTGGATCGCGGTTTTTTGTTTGGTGAGGGTGTTTACGAAGTCATACCGGTGTATGACGCAAAGCCGCTGCGACTGGATGCACATCTGGCACGCCTTGACGCCAGCCTGCGCATGACCGGTCAGGCACTGCCGGACACCGCATCGTCCCTGCAAGACACACTGACCCAACTAATCGACGCCAACGGCGGCGGCGACCTGTCAATTTATCTGCAAATTACGCGCGGTGTCGCCCAGGGCGTGCGCAATCATGCATTTCCCGATGCCTTCACGCCGACCGTGTTCGCCATGTGCCAGGCGTTGGCGCCACGCGACCAAAACATTGCGCGCAGCGGGGTCATGGCCATAACGCTTGAGGACGAACGCTGGGCGCGCTGTGATATCAAGTCGACATCGCTTTTGGCCAACACCATTGCGCGTACAACAGCGCGCGCCGCCGATGCGGCCGAAGCCATTTTATTGCGCGACGGACGGGTCACCGAGGGCGCCGCCAGCAGTGTTTTCGTGATCCGCGACGGCCACGTCAGCCAGCCGCCGGCCGCGGCCGCGATTTTGCCCGGCACCACGGCCCCGCTGGTGGTCGACCTGTTGAAAAGCGACGGTATCGGCACCACCTTTGAGGTCATCAGCGAAACGCAATTGCGCGCAGCGGACGAAATCTGGCTCACCAGCTCCACGCGCGAAGTTCTGCCCGTCACCACTTTGGACGGACGCAGCGTGGGCGCCGGCGTGCCGGGCCCTGTGTGGCACAGGCTGGACGCACTATATCAACGCGCCAAACGCGCAACGGATTGACCATGAGCACGAACGACGCCGACGAACTGTTTGATTTTCCCTGCGACTTTCCCATCAAGATCATGGGTCAGGGTGCGCAAGCAATAAAAGATCACGTGGACGCGGTCACCGAGGCGCAGGGCGTCGCGACCATCAACGTGACCGAACGGGCCAGCAGCAAAGGCACCTACACGTCGCTGACGCTGACCGTGCGCGCCCACTCGCGCGCGCACGGTCAG
>CAYGSQ010000516.1:0-2740 GCA_964352435.1 uncultured Gammaproteobacteria bacterium
GATGTGGTATCTGGCCGGGCATGGCGACGTCGCGGTGGCACGCGCCACCTGGGGCAAGTTTGAGCCGGCGTTTACGCTAACGCGGGATAACCTTGTTTTTGCCTTGCTGTTTGGCGTACTCGCGTGGCTGATCGTGCTGGCGGCGGTGCGCGTGTTTACTTCGATGCGCCAGGTTCTGTCACGGCCTCGAAACGCTGCGCGCTGACGTTCTTGCGTGTTGTGCGCGGATCAAACACACGCCCGTGCATGGCGATGTAAATGCCCGGTTCGAGCATCTGTGCCGCAATGACCGCGCAGCCAATATTGAACACAGCATCTGAGCTGTGCACACGTGCCGGCTGCATCGCACCGGTGAGCACGATGGTCTTGCCCGATTGGTCCCCCAGCGCGATGGCCGTATCCACCATTGTGTCGGTGCCGTGGGTGATTAAAATGCGCGCATCATTGGTGGCATTGACTTGCTCGCGAATAATCTCGCGATCGGCATCGGTCATGTCGAGACTGTCCTTGCGCATGATCGAGCGCACGTCGTAGTCAAAGCTGACATTGGCTTCCTGCAAGAGTCGCACGATCTGTGGCTCGCCAACCTGAAACTCACTGTTGTCGTCAAAATAAATCTTGTCGATAGTGCCGCCGGTGGTCAAAATTTGCATTATGGTGATGTCGGTGAAGCGCGTGGCGCAGTGGGGTATTATTTTACCTCATCCTGAGACTCGGAAACCAAGATCATTAAGGACGGCGTGGACAATTCGAACATTACATACTTGCTGCATCAGTGGGCTGACGGCGATGAGGGTGCATTGTCGTCGCTGACCCCGATGGTCTACGAAGAGCTCAAGCGACTCGCGCGGCAGTTGTTTCGCAAAGAAGCGCCCGGTCACACCCTGCAACCCACCGCTCTGGTCCATGAAGCCTTCTCAAGCCTTGTGCGGTCCGATGTGTCGGTCAACGATCGGGCCCATTTTTACGCGCTGTGCGCGCGCATGATGCGCCGCATTCTGGTTAACCATGCGCAGGCGCGTAACGCGGCCAAACGTGGCGCAGGCGCGACCCACATGAGTCTGCAGGAAGGCGACGCCAAGGCGGCTGCGCCGCAGGTTGAGGTGTTGGCGCTGGATGAGGCGCTCAGTGAGCTGGCGCAGGCCGATGAGCGCAAGGCGCAGCTGGTTGAGCTGCATTATTTTGGCGGTTTGACCTACGATGAGCTGGCGCACACCCTGGCGCTGTCGACCAGCCAGATTCATCGTGATCTGCGGGCCGCGAAAGCGTGGCTTAAAGTGCGGCTGGCAGCCTGATCGCGGTGGTGTACTATGCCCCCGTGCAAGTGAACGACAACCGACTACCGTGAGTGGTTTTTTTCAGGGACTGGGCCTGATCGCCGCCTGTGCGCTGGCGTACTGGTCGTTCCGCCGTCGATCGCTGAGTTTGGGCGACGAACCCACCTTGCCCGAGTATTTCACCCGCCAGCGCATGTACTGGATCGGGCTGGGCACCTATCTAGTCATTATCGCGTTTTTATTTCTTGCGCTGGTCAATGTCTGGATGCCGATCGCACCGTTGATCGAAGCATTGCAGCAGAGCGTCGCGGCGCGCGACCTGTCGGGGCTTCTTGCTCAACTCGACGGTGGCTTGTTGGCCCCGTGGATCGTAGCCGGGGTCTTTGTCGCGCTGGTTGGCATCGAAAGCCGCTTCAACCCGCTGCTGATTATTCGTGATGCCGTGCTTGATGTTTTTGCTATTCCGCGCAAGGCGATTGATGTCTACAACGCGTTGCGTGCGTCGCAGATGTCCCAGATCGATATGGAAACACGGCGCGAGGTCATCAGCTACCTGATTGCCGATACGCTCAATGAGGGCGACTTCGACAAGACGCGCGAATCGATCGAGTACAAGTGGGCGCGCGCATCGTTGCTCTACGCAAAAATCCAGAGCTACGCGCGCGACGATTCGTACGGCCGATTTTTTACCGAGCCGTCATTGCGCTGGGGTGATATTTGCTTGCTGGTCAATGAAAGCTCGGAAGCGTTGGCCGTGTGGAAAAGCCGGCCGCCGCATTATTCCAAAACGTTAAAAGTTATCACCGACCTCAACGTACTCGATCGTTTGTTGTGCCGCTTGTTGGCCTGTCTGGTTATTTTTGGTAGCCCTAACGAACGACAAATGTGGCAAACGGTGGAACGCCTGGGTGGCAATCCGCAGCGACTGAAACTCAAGCACACCTACAAGTATATTCTGACCTACGCGGGTGCGCTGGTTGCAGGCGTGATCTTTGGTCGCGAGCTGGCAGTACTGGTCCAGCGCGCCGTCGATCCTTCGTCTGTGCTGCATCATTTTAGTATCGGCACTTTTCGTTGGGTGTTGTACGGCTTGTTTATCTACGTTGCGCCGCTGGCCATTGTGTTTGCCTCGCGCATTGTGGCCGATCGCACGGTGACGTCGGAGCCCGGGCGACGCTACTACGGTTTTTATACCGGCATGATGCTCGTGGGTTTTGTGTTCAGTACGACAATGTCCGCGCTGGTGCTTGGTTTGGCCGGCACGGTGGGCGAGGGCGCCGGCTTCGATTTTTTGCAAAGCGTCCGCTACTCCAATCAGTGGGGTATCTTGCCCGCGCTTTTGTGCGGTTACGCCGCTTACCAAATGGATACGCCCGTATCCGACGATGAAAGCAAGTCGCACATGGTTTTGTTCGCGCTTGGACGGATGGCTGTATGGGGCGCTATCGCGCTGGTGATCATGC
>CAYGSQ010000516.1:2750-3122 GCA_964352435.1 uncultured Gammaproteobacteria bacterium
GCAGGATGCCGTTTTGCGCTTCAGAATCGTTGTGACCTCGGTATTTGTCGTCGGCGCGCTTGGAGCGGTGACGCGCTTTAAAACCGTCGATGCGTTGACCCTCGATCCACCTGCGACGACGGTACGCGACTAAGCCCGTATAATCGCGGCTATGATGTACCACCCAAAGCATATTTCGATCACGTTGTTGTTGGCGCTGGTGTGGGCATTCGCCGCTCCGGCGAGTGCGTGGGAGCAGATCCCCAACACCCGCCTCGATCAGGTCAATCCCTGTCCGTCCGGTGCTTGCAGCTATTCGGGCAACGTGGGCTTCAGGGCCGTTGTGGAGGCGTGGAACGGTGCGGCGGTCGATCAGTTGGGTCAGCGCATGTT
>CAYGSQ010000517.1:0-3116 GCA_964352435.1 uncultured Gammaproteobacteria bacterium
CATTGAGCGCGGACGCTTTGTGGGCCTGATTGGTCCCATCGGCGCGGGCATGACCACGGCCCTGCGGGCACTTTTGGGCTTGACCGATTACGACGGTCAGCTTGATGTGTTGGGTTGTGACCCGCAGAGCCAACGTACGCAGCTGATGACCAAGGCCTGCTTCATTGCCGATATCTCGGTTCTGCCGCGCTGGCTCAAGGTACGCAACGCGGTCGACTTTATGGCTAACGTCCACCCGTCCTTTTCCGCCGATCGTGCGCGCGAGTTTCTGTCGCGGACCAGCGTGCGTGACGATCATAAAGTCAAGCAGCTTTCCAAAGGCATGGTGGCGCAACTCCATCTGGCATTGGTCATGGCCATCGACGCCGAATTTCTGGTGCTTGATGAGCCGACGCTGGGTCTTGATCTTTTGTACCGCAAGAAGTTCTACGAGACCTTGCTCACCGACTACTTCGATGAGCAGCGCACAATTCTTGTAACGACACACCAGTTTGAAGAAGTCGAACGCATTTTGACGGACGTCATGTTCTTGCAAGACGGCAAACTGGTGCTCGACGCCAGTGTCGAGGATCTTGGCGAACGCTACGTTGAAGTCCTTGTGTCCCCCAATCAAGTCGAGGCCGCGCGTAGCCTGGGTGCGCTGTACGAGCGCCAGGTGTTCGGCAAAACTCTGTTTTTGTATGAGGGCCGCGATCGCGAGCAGCTTGAGCAATACGGCGAACTGCACACGCCCAGTGTCAGCGACATTTTTGTCGCCAAGATGTCTGGCCCGAAGGAGATGGCGGCATGAATGAGTTCATCTATCTGATTCGGCGCGAACTGTGGGAACACCGCGCGCTGTACATCGTACCGCTGGTGTTCGCCGCCATTGTTGTGTTGTCGGTCACCGTTGGTATTACGCGCGGCACCGCTTACGTTGGCAGTGACCACATCGGGCAAGCCCTGCAAAAGCTCAACGGTGAAGACGTCGGCATTGCGCTGGGCGTCATGTCATTTGCGATGTGGGGCCTGTTTTCGTTGGTCAGTGCTTTTATGGTGGCGTTTTATTTGCTGGACTCGCTGTATGGCGATCGCAAAGATCGCAGCGTACTGTTTTGGAAGTCACTGCCTATCAGCGACACCCAAACGGTGCTGTCCAAGCTTGCCGTTGCGACGCTGGTTGTGCCGGCCATCATTCTTGCCGCTGCGCTGCTGACCATGTTTGCGGTCATGTTGGTCATGTCGATCGCGTTTGCCTTTAACGGCGTCAATCCACTGACCATGCTGTGGGCAAACTATCCGTTGTTTACCGTTTTGTCGAAGACGCTGGCCATCGCGCTCGTGCACGCCGCCTGGTTCCTGCCGTTGACCGGCTGGCTGCTGTTGGCCTCTGCCAGTGCAAAGAAAACGCCGTTTTTGCTTGCGGCACTCGTACCGCTTGGCGTTATTCTGGCAGAAAAGCTGGCGTTTAATACCGAACGATTTGCCCGCATGTTGGGCGACTACAGCGACCGCTTTTACACGCCGCTTTTCAGTCGCGTCGAAAACTTCAATGTCAGCGCCGGTAGCCGGGGCCTCACTATTGACGGACATCTTGCACAAATTGGCGACGTGTCCAATGTCTTAACCGACCCGATGCTGCTGATTGGCGCAAGCGTTGGCATCTTGTTCATTGTTTTGGCTGTGATGATGCGGCGCCGCCGCATCGATATCAGCTAGTGTCCTGTTCCGCTAATTCGGTGAATTATTTGGCGAGCAGTTTTTGTGCTGGCAAGGCGCGGCGACGCGGCATATCGGGGATATGGCAAGGAGCCGCAACACCGTCAGCGCGAAAAATGGTCAGAAATAATTCACCGAATTGGCGGAACAGGACACTAGTTTTCACTCTACTTATTTTTTACGGAGCAACAGGTAAATGAATCGTTCAACCATACTCGGGCTATGCGCCGTGGTCACCGCCAGCATGCTGAGCGGCTGCGTTATCGTGATCGGCAATGATGACGAATACGATGACGACTACGTCGGCTCGTACGATGATAACCACTCGCCATCAGGTTATGACGGCGCCGGCAATGTACTGTCGGATGTGCGCAACCGTTTTGATAATGACGAATTTCTGCGTACCGAACCGATCCTGATCTCAGCGAAAGACGGCGTCGTCACGTTGTCGGGTGAAGTGAATGACCCCGATGCGATTGATCGCGCGGTGGAGCTCGCTTCGCAGACGCCCGGCGTGGAATCGGTCGTGCTCAAAGTCGTCCTGGTGATGGACTGACTCAGGCGCTGGCCGGGCCCGGTCCCGGCCAACCGACCAGCCCTGTGCGGGAGCGGCCATTGTGCCGCGATTCTTTGACCATTGAATCGCGGTTGGCCCATCGCCCCTGTGGTTTCACGGGCGTTAAGCATTGTTCACCATGGTGAGGTTTGCACCTACCGGCTAGCCTGCTAGCATCGTCGTACCAATCATTTTACGACGGAATTCCCATGCGCCTGACTTCTCTCGCCTTTGCGCGTGCAGTCGTCGTGTCGGCCGCGAGCCTTGTAATGTTCGCTTGCACCGACCACGACGAAAAAACCGCCACGCCCGCTTTTGCCTCGACCTATGCACCGTTGCCATCGGCCACGACGCTCATTGAAAACGCGGTTGTCATGACCGGTACCGGTGAGCGTCTTGAGCCTGGCGCCGTGCTGATCATCGATGGCCGCATTGAGGCCGTCGGAGCGCAACTGCGTGCACCACGGGACGCAACGGTGATCGATGCCAAAGGCCAGTACGTCACGCCAGGCATCATCGACGTGCATTCGCATTTGGGGGTCTACGCCTCACCCGGTGTTGCCGCGCACAGTGACGGCAATGAGATGACCGATCCGGTGACCGCAGAGGTCTGGGCCGAACACTCGGTATGGCCGCAGGATCCGGGCTTTAACACCGCGCGCGCGGGCGGTATCACCACGCTGCAGGTGTTGCCGGGTTCGGCCAACCTGATCGGCGGGCGTTCGGTTACGCTGAAAAATGTGCCGGCACGCACAATGCAGGGCATGAAGTTCCCGGATGCACCCTACGGTCTCAAAATGGCCTGCGGCGAAAACCCCAAGCGCGTCTATGGCGACAGCGGCCGCGCGCCTGGCACCCGCAT
>CAYGSQ010000518.1:0-3109 GCA_964352435.1 uncultured Gammaproteobacteria bacterium
CACCTCAACGCCGCGCCATGGCCATCCGTTGTTCTCGGGCTTTGTACGCGCCGCGCGCGAGTACGCTGAAAACCGGACCCCAAGTTTGGCTGCGTCCAGTGCCAAGGCCTGAACAGATGAAACTATGTGGATTTGAAGCGGGCAACCATCTGCCGTTTTTTTTGATCGCGGGTCCGTGCGTGGTCGAGAGCGAACAGATGAGTATCGATACCGCCGGAACGCTGCGCGAAATTACGGACGAGGTGGGCGTACCGTTTATTTTTAAGTCGTCATTCGACAAAGCCAATCGGACATCGCATACCAGTTTCCGCGGCCCGGGCATGGAGCGCGGTCTCGAGATTCTGGCCAAGGTCAAAAAACAAATTGGCGTGCCGGTGCTCACTGATGTTCACGAGGACACCCCGTTCGACGAGGTGGCTGAGGTGGTTGACGTGTTACAGACGCCAGCGTTTTTGTGTCGTCAGACCAATTTTATTCAGCGCGTGTGCAGTGCGGGTCGTCCGGTCAATATCAAGAAAGGCCAGTTTTTGTCACCATGGGAAATGGCGAACGTTGCCGACAAGGCGCGTGCTACCGGCAACGAACAGATCATGTTGTGCGAACGCGGTTTCTCGTTTGGCTACCAAAACCTGGTCTCTGACATGCGCTCCCTGCCGGTGATGCGCCAGACCGGTTGTCCGGTGGTGTTCGACGCGACGCATTCAGTACAGCTTCCCGGCGGTAAAGGCACCGCCAGTGGCGGTCAGCGTGAATTTGTGGCGGTGTTGGCGCGTGCGGCGCTGGCCGTTGGCGTTGCTGGCGTGTTTGCAGAAACCCATCCAGACCCCTCAAAGGCGCTGAGCGATGGGCCGAACGCCTGGCCGTTGGACAAGATGAAAGACCTGTTGCTGATGCTGCGCGACATTGACCAGCTGGTAAAACGCGCGCCGTTTGTTGAAGACAGTATGATGGGTTAGCCCATCATCTTTTACGATTTTTTGGAATAAGAATACGATGACTCAGATTGGACGTGTTGAGGCCCGCGAAATTATTGACTCGCGTGGCAACCCCACCGTTGAAGCCGATGTGACGCTGGAGGGCGGCGCTTTTGGTCGCGCAGCGGTACCGTCGGGCGCATCCACCGGTACGCGTGAGGCCGTCGAGCTGCGTGATGGTGACATGTCACGCTATTTGGGCAAAGGCGTTACGCAAGCCGTGCATAACGTCAATACAACGCTTGCCGATGCAGTGCGCGGTATCGACGCATTGGATCAGCGCGCATTAGACCGCATCATGATTGAGGCAGATGGCAGCGATAACAAAGCGGTGCTTGGCGCCAATGCGCTGCTGGCCGTTTCCCTGGCAGCCGCACACGCCAGTGCGGCATCGAAAGGTATGCCTTTGTATCGCTGGATCGCACATCTGGCGGGCAACGATGGCCCGTTGACCTTGCCGGTGCCGATGATGAACATCATCAACGGCGGTGCGCATGCGGATAACAGCGTCGACATTCAGGAGTTCATGATTCTTCCCGTCGGAGTCGATAACTTTGCCGATGCCGTGCGTTGTGGCGCCGAAATCTTTCATGCCCTCAAGAAAGTTTTGCATGATGCGAAGCTCAACACCGCCGTCGGTGATGAGGGCGGCTTCGCCCCAAACCTTGCGTCCAACGAAGCGGCGCTTGAGATCATCCTCGAAGCAATTGCCAAAGCGGGTTACACGGCGGGCCGCGACGTGCTGCTCGGACTCGATGTCGCCAGCTCCGAGTTCTTTGAAGACGGCACCTACAATCTGGCATCCGAGGGGCGTCGCTTTGATGCCGACGGCTTTACTGACTATCTCGCTGACCTGGTTGCGCGCTATCCAATTATCACCGTTGAAGACGGGATGGATGAGAGCGATTGGGCCGGCTGGAAAACACTCAGCGACAAGCTGGGGGCCACGACGCAACTGGTGGGTGACGATTTGTTCGTGACCAATACCTCTATATTGAAACGGGGTATTGATCAGAAAATCGGCAACGCGATTTTGATCAAGCCAAATCAGATTGGCACGCTCACTGAAACTCTGGATGCCATCGCCATGGCGCATGCGGGCGGTTTTGCCTCAGTCGTCTCTCATCGCTCCGGTGAAACCGAAGACAGCACCATTGCCGATATCGCGGTGGGCACGCGCGCGACACAAATCAAAACAGGCTCGCTGTCGCGCTCGGATCGCGTAGCAAAATACAACCAGTTATTGCGTATCGAAGCGCAGCTCGGAGCCAAAGCGGTGTATGCGCCGCAATCCGCGTTCAGCGTGCAGTGGAAGGCAAGGTAGACGCCTAATGCAACGTCCAATACTCATTGTGCTCGGTGTCCTGTTGGTCGGTTTTTCTTACCGACTCTGGCTGTCTAACGAAGGCATGCGTGAGGTGTGGCGTTTGGGCTCAGCGATGGAGTCGCAGACTGAACAAAATGGGGCCTTGCGCGCGCGCAATGGTGCGCTGGAAGCCGAGGTTCTCGATCTCAAGCAAGGCCTGGATGCCATTGAAGAACGTGCGCGCCAGGATCTTGGTATGACGCGTTCGGGCGAAACTTTCTTCCAGGTGGTTGAAAAAACCACGGGCGAGAACGGCACGGCCAACTAGTTTTGACCGCGAGCGACTCACTTACGGACGCGCCCGACAGCGCGAGCCAGGCCGGCGCCCATGCGTTTGGCCCACCCCTGTTGTCCGGCGTGTTGCGTCACGTGCCCACCGATTTTCGGGTGGACGAACGCCTGGGCTTTGAACCCAGCGATGAAGGGCCGCATGCCCTGCTGCGGGTCGAGAAGACCGGCCTTAATACACTCGACCTGATTGCGCTGGTGGCACGCTGTGCCAATGTGCGCACGCGTGATATTGGCTACTGCGGTCTCAAAGATCGTCACGCGGTCACCAGTCAGTGGTTGTCGTTGCCGCGCAAGTGCGCCGACGATGCCGCGAACTGGTCGGGCGACGGCTGGCGCGTGGTCGAGGTGCGTTTCAATCAGCGCAAACTCAAGCTCGGGGCGCATCGCAGCAACGAGTTCGTCATTCGCATCACGGCGCTCACTGGCGATGCCGCGGACCTGGACGCGCGTATTGCACGCATGGCCGCAGACGGCGTCC
>CAYGSQ010000519.1:0-3095 GCA_964352435.1 uncultured Gammaproteobacteria bacterium
CCCCGAACCAGCGTGGCAGCGCGTTCCTGGTCATCGACAACTTCAGCAACTTCCTCAACGACGACTGGGGCATCATGGAGCAACCGTCCTTCCCGTACGGCGTGACGGCTCAGCAGCAGGCCAATGGTCAGGCTGAGCAGCGGATCGGTGATACGTCGCTGTGGAGCGCACGGATTGGGTTCAAATACGACTTCTAAAGGTCGTCTTGCCCAGGCAATATGGAACCCTGGTGCGGCGCGGCCGCACCGGGGTTTTTTGTGCGCGATGATTCGCGTTGGAAATGGCATCAAAATCACCTTTTTGCTGTCGTTTTGGCGACACAGTGAGCCACGCGGGAGAGCGTCCGCACGCTGTTGACGAGCGTTTGTGTGGCCACTGCCAGATAACCGGGTGGAGCCCGGTTTCCTCAAGAAATCTGGACTGTGAATACGCACCTGGATCGACGGGCATGGGTAAAGGTTTAGTCCGCGCCGACACATCGGCCAGGTGTTGCTTCTGCGCAACAAACGGCGGATTCATCAAGCGCCGCGGTCCTTTGGATTATGTAATGCGGCTCTGGCGTTCAGTCAGGGTAACCACTACACTACTTTTTCCTTGTTATGTGTCACTCACACAATAAGGACCGCCGCGATGGCGAATAGAAATTGGCGGCTGTACGTCCGGACAAGGGGCTGCTGATTTCTGCGTATCGTTAGATGCGGCGGGGCGCTACATCAATGTCGGTGTAGCACCGAAAACAAAAATGCTTAAGCTAAAACCAAAAACCCATGGGGGGGAGTAACTATATGACTAACAATATTAAGGGCGCTTTAGCCGTTGCTGGCCTGTTCGCGCTTTCTGCACCTGCGTTCGCTGACACGATTACACTCAGTGGCGAGCTTGATGGTTCAGAGCCGACGTTTGATCACCCGGTTTCAGGTGCTGCAACGCTGACCGGCTACGACACGTATGAAATTACGGTCGACGCCGACGGCATGTACGATTTCCTGAGTTTCTACGAAGGTGATGTCGGCGCAGACGCCAACCTTGACGGCGTGCTGTTGATCTACGCGGGCGCGTTCGATCCTCTGGATGCGGCTTCACCGCTGGCATCGGATGACGACTACACGGCTGGCGACGTTGCCGGTCTGGCTGGTTTTGACGCGGCTTGTGTCGGTTCAAACTGCTCGGGTTTCACGGCAGCGTTGACCGCTGGCACGACCTACACGCTGGTTCAAACGTCGTTCACCGACGTGCCGAACTCGTTCGGTCAGCCTACCGGTTCGTATGATCTGACCCTCACCGGTCCTGGCGACATCACGGTGGTTCCACTGCCGGCTGCTGCCTGGCTGTTGATGTCAGCGATTGGCGGTCTGGGCTTCATGCGTCGCAAATAAGCGATCGCATGTCGCGCTAATGTCGCCTGCTTGCAGGTGACAAAAGAACCCCGCCGTATGGCGGGGTTTTTTGTTTGTGCGTATTCTTTGCAGCTCATGATCAAACGCTCAAATATTCAACGCTCCGTTGCCACTTTTTTCACGCTCGTGTTGGCCGTGGCTATCACCGCGTGCAGCCAGGTGGATGTCAGCTCGCTGCCAGATGTGCCGCGTGTACGCTTCGACACTTTTTTGCCGGGCGTTCAGACCCAGCTCACAGCCGCGTACGCGGCGGTGGATGACAAGCCCGCCAGTATTGAGGCAAATGGTCATCTGGCGATGCTGCTGCAGACCTACAAGCAATTTGATGCGGCCGGGACCATGTACGCGCGCACGCGCGCGCTCGACCCCGCTACGTTCAAATGGACGTATCTGCATGCAGTCGTGCAGGGCGCCACGGGTGACCCGGATGCGGCCATCGAAACGCTGCGCCATGCGCTGACGCTGACCGAAGACTATCCAATGGCCAAAATTCGACTGGCCGATCATCTTGCCGAACGCGGCGACACTTTAGAGGCGGCTCGGTTGTTCGAAGATGTCATCGCCACGGCGCAACCGATGTCCGAAACCTATTTTAGTCACGGCCAGTTTCTGCTGCGAAATAATCAGGCGCGCCAAGCCATCGCCGCGTTTCGCGAAGCGCTCCGTTTGGGTGGCAATCTGGGCGCCGCGCACTATCAGCTTGGACTGGCGCACCGGGCGCTTGGTGAGCGTGACGAAGCGGCCGAGCAGTTTGCGTTGGCCAAACAGCATGAAGGTTACAGTGCCGACAGTGCTGATCGCGTGCTCAATCAACTGTTACCGCTAAATCTGAGTGATACACCGTTTGTGCACCGGGCAAGAGTGCTGGCGGAGAGTGGGCGTTTTGATGAGGCGCAGCGTTTCATCGAGATGGCACTCGAGCGCAACCCGGACAGCGTCGCGGCGCATGCGAGCATGATTGGCATGGCGGCGCGCAATCAGGATTTTGCGGCCGTGGATGTGCACTTCAAGCGCGCGGCCGAGCTTGAGCCGGGCAATGCCAAAATCTATTTCAACCTGGGCATGGCGCGCATCGCGGAGGCGCGTTTTGTTGAGGCCACGCAAGCGTTCAAGGATGCCATTGAACGCGATGACTCCGATCCCAATGCGCACGTCCAGCTCGCGATTTTGCGACACAAGCGTGGCGACGTTGATAGCGCACGGGCCGGACTGTCGAGTGCGCTGGCGTTGGAGCCTGCCCACCAAACGGCCAACTGGCTAATGGGTGAGTTGTCGTTTGAGGGCGGCGACGCCGCCGCCGCCGCCGCGCACCTGACGCGCGCCACGGCGCAAGCGCACGCGCTGCGCCCGCTAATGCGTGCGCTGCTGGCTGAAGCGCAACTGGCCCTCGGCCAGACGGACGCGGCCGTTGCGACCATAGAGGCGGCACAGGCGGAGCTTGGGGACGTTGCAGGCGCGGGCATGCGCGAGCGTGTGGCGAACGTTGCCAGTAAGGTGCGTGATGCGGCGGGAGCAGTGCCTGATGCGCCCTAGTCAAACTTGGCGCGCGGCGTTGCTGGTGTTGGCTGGAGCGAGCGCGACAGGGTGTACCGATGAGGCCCCACCCGCGACCCCGACCACCCCCACGACCCCGGCGCCCGAGCCCTTGACGGCAGCGTTTGTCCATCAGGCTGGCGCTACAGGACTTAACTTAAATCA
>CAYGSQ010000520.1:0-2446 GCA_964352435.1 uncultured Gammaproteobacteria bacterium
GCGCTTGACGATGTACCACAAGAGTTGTTGGCGGCGCTGACAGCATTGGCAGGCGCGGCGCAAAACGTTGAGATGGCAAGCAACGACATCCCTGCTCTGATTGAAAACCTGAACGACCTTTCATCGCAAGCCGATGCCACACTGGGTGGGCTGGCGCCGAGTGCCCCGATGTACGTCGAGCTGGAATCCACATTGCGGGATCTCAGCGAAGCAGCGAGAAAGATTGCCGATCTGGCCCAGCAACTTGAAGAAAAATTTTAGGATGTGTTCATGACTACACTAACCCGAGTCAGCCTGCTGCTACTGTTCTTTGCCGTTAGCTCTGCGTGCAGTACGCCAACGCGCTATCTAATCGCGGCGCCTCAGGTCAGTCAGTCGCCCACTGCGCTCGCGGGACGCTTCGCACGCATCGGCCTGAAAGAAGTGTCTTTGCCTCACTATGCCCAGAATGACAAGATCACCAGCCGCCATGGCGGTAATTTTATCACTCAGGATGAGGATCATCGATGGGCCGAGCCACCCGAGAAAGCCGTTATTCGCGGTCTGGTATCGGGTTTGGAAGCGCGGCTCGGATCGTCGGTCATTGCCGAGCCGTTTCCACGCGGGTTGAACCCGAATCTGCAAATCGACGTTCGTTTCGATCAATTTGTTCGAAACACACAAACCAATTCAGCGCAGGTAGCCGGTCAGTTTGTCTTGATCTCCGGCGACGGGCGCACCGTCGCTGCCATACAGCGGTTCAATGTTTCAACCGCACTTGAGAGCGGCAGCTACTCAGATTTTGCCAGTGCGCTACAACGATCCATGCATGAGGTCGTAGAGCAAATTGCGGACGCTGCCGGCCGTTTGCCAGCAGCGTACTAGTCCAGCGTTAGCCATGAGTCGCGACCGAGACGGACGCCGTCAGGCGTCCTCTTTAATCATCGCCGCGACGCGCTCCGCGATGAGAATGGTGGGGGCCATGGTATGCCCGGAAATCAGTGACGGGATCGACGAGGCGTCAACCACCCGCAGGCCTTCCATACCGCGCACGCGACACTGCGGATCAAGCGCGGCGGTGGGGTCGCCATTGACGCCCATCCTGACTGCGCCCACCGGATGGTAAATCGATTCGGCTGTTTTGCGAATGTGCGCTTCGAGCGTGGCATCGTCTGCGTCCAAGGGTAAGGTCAACGTGGTCGAATCGGTGTAGGGCTTGAGCGCTTTGGTTTTGGCGTGTGACAGCGCGATGCGAATCCCCTTCTTATACGTTTCCATATCGTCAGAATGGCTAAGATAGGCCGGGTCATAGATCGCCTTTTCCATCGGATCAGCGCTGCTGAGCCTTATATTGCCTCGACTTTTAGGCTGCACCAGGCCAACCATGATGTACCATCCCGCGCGACCCGGGTTGCTCTTGCGCAGCCCCATTGGCGGATTGATCGCATACATGAGTTCGATATCCGGGTGCTCGACGCCTTTGCGGGAACGCACAAACGCCGCCGCCGTGTTTTCAGCAACGGTTAGTGGGCCATAGTCCCCGGCGCGCCATTGTTCGAGTTGCTTCGGATCGCCCGGATTCGGATACAGCGTTTCGCCGACGCCCTCGGGCGCCAGCGCACCCAATTCGACGCGCAAGTGGTCGCCGAGATTCGCGCCGACCGCCGGAATGTCTTCGATCACCTCGATGCCGTGTTCGCGCAAGTGCGCGGCGGGTCCGATGCCAGATAGCATCAGCAACTGAGGACTGTTGACCGTGCCCGCGCACAGCAACACTTCCTGTTCGGCAATCACTTCGTAAGATTGTCCGCCGCGCTGATAGGACACCGACCGCGCGCGTTTGCCTTCGCAGTTAATGCGCGTGACGTGCGCCTCGGTCATGATCGCCAGATTACTGCGCTTGCGTGCGCCATTTAAATAGCCGTGTTCGGTGTTCCATCGACGGCCATCCGGAAAGATCGTCTCCCAAAGATCAAAGCCAACTGGATTGGCGCCATTTCGATCACGCGTTAGCCCCACCCCAGACTCAATGGCCGCTTGTCGAAAAACCTCGGTCATGTCAGTGCCGGCAGGCGTGTCTTCGAGTCGCATGCGTCCGGACATGCCGCGATACTTCTTGTTGTCCTTTTGGCTCGACTCAATTTTCTTGTAGGTCGCGAGAATCGTTTCCCAATCCCACCCGGGCAAGCCCCAGGAGGCGTAGTTGTCTCGCGTGCCGCGTGACCAGGAGCCGACGTTAATCGCCGCGCAACCACCAATGACCTTGCCGCGCGGTTGCATGATTTGACGCCCGCCCAAGCCCGGCTGAGGGGCAGAGTTGTAGCCCCAGTTAGTTGCTGGGCCCCACATGGCACCGACACCCGCCGCAAATTGCCCCCCTTCTATCGTGTTTTCCGGGCCGGCTTCGAGAACCAGAACTTTGGTCCCGGGATTTTCCGACAGTCGTGACGCGAGGACCGGCCCCGCG
>CAYGSQ010000520.1:2456-3091 GCA_964352435.1 uncultured Gammaproteobacteria bacterium
CGCGGTGCCGCCGCCGATGATCACATAGTCGTAGCGCTGAGGATCGGACGGTTTGGTCGTCGCGGGGGCACTGTCGCTTTTCGTATGGTAGCCCGGGGCCGCGCCCATGGCGGACACACTGACGCCGACAGAGGCGGCAGTTGTCAGAAGGTGGCGACGGGATAGCTTGTGAGCGATCGTTTTGTCTTTCACGGGAACTCCATTGGCAGTTGTGAGAATCGAGGACATTGGCTCGAAACAGCATTCACGATGATGTCACGTCTCACAGCCTTTATTGTGAATCTTTTTAGCTATGACTGTTGCGATACATTAAATAATCGCTGCGCGTACCGATGAGTACTTTTCTTGCGTCGACTAGGATTCCTGATCGATCTCGAGGTTCGCTTTGTATTTCTCAGCGATTGAGATAAAGCTGGCTCCGTCAGCAGCACTGGTGCCGGCGAGCATTTTTTCGATGACGCGATCGTCAATCTTCTTCGTTTGTCTCAGCGCATTACGACCGGCGGTTGTTAACTCGAGCAAGTGACTTCGTTTATCGGCAGGATTGGGCGAACGCGCAATCAAATTGGCTCTAATCAGATGTGGGTCCCGAAAACCCGTGCAAATTGATTCTATTGCAGTTTTTCCTTTGATCG
>CAYGSQ010000521.1:0-3089 GCA_964352435.1 uncultured Gammaproteobacteria bacterium
CGGCCGCCGCGTGCACGGCCGGCGCAGGTGCGGCGGCGGCTACTTCTTGCGCTGGCGTCTCGATCGGTGCATCCGCATCCGTTTCGAATATCACCAACGCTGCGCCCACGGCGATCATGTCGCCGGGTTCGCCCGCGATGGCGATGACGCGTCCCGACACCGGCGCGGAAATTTCCACAGCCGCTTTGTCGGTCATCATCGTGCCAACGACGTCCTCTTCGGCGACTATGTCGCCAACTTTGACGCTCCAGTCACTAATTTCGGCCTCGACCGTGCCTTCACCCAGGTCCGGCAGCTTGAAAATATATTCGCTCATGCTACCTCCATCACATTGCCAATGGCGGCGGCAAATCGTTTCTGCCCGGGAAAATACTGCCATTCGAATGCGTGTGGATAAGGCGTATCCCATCCGGCAACCCGTTCAATCGGCGCCTCAAGATGCCAGAAACAGGCCTCTTGAATTTGTGCCACCAACTCGGCGCCCAGGCCGCTCGTGCGCGTGGCTTCATGCGCCACCAGACAGCGCCCGGTTTTCTTTACCGACGCGGCAATCGTGTCAATGTCGAGCGGTGCCAGCGTGCGCACGTCGATAATCTCAGCGTCGACACCCGTGAGATCCGCCGCGGCCTGAGCCACATGCACCAGCGTGCCGTAGGTCACTATGGTGAGCGCGGATCCGGCGCGCACAACATCCGCCTTGTCCAGCGCTACGGTGTAGTAGCCCTCGGGCACATCGCCTTTGGGATGCGAAGACCATGACACAGCAGGCTTGCCCGGATCACCGTCGAAGGGGCCGTTGTAGATGCGTTTAGGTTCGAAAAACAAGATCGGGTCGTCAGACTCGATCGCGCTGATTAACAGCCCCTTCGCGTCGTAGGGGTTGGATGGCATCACGGTTTTGATCCCGCTGATGTGTGTGAACAACGCTTCGGGTGACTGCGAGTGCGTCTGCCCGCCACGGATGCCACCACCACACGGCGTGCGAATGGTTACCGGCGAGGAAAACTCACCGCCCGTACGATAGCGCAGTCGCGCCAGCTCACTGACCACCTGGTCAAGACCTGGATAAATGTAGTCGGCAAACTGGATTTCAGCGACGGGGCGCAGCCCGTTTACGCCCATGCCAATCGAGGCACCGATGATGCCGCCCTCGGCGATCGGCGCATCGATCACGCGATGCTCACCGTACTTTCGCTGCAGGCCATCTGTGCAGCGAAATACGCCGCCAAAATAGCCCACATCCTGTCCCATCACGACGACCGTTTTGTCTTTGTCCATCATGACGTCGAGCGCGGAGCGCACGGCCTGAATCATGTTCATCTGGGCCATCGCTCAGTCCTCCAACGCGCGCATTTGTGCACGCTGTTTTTCGAGATGCGGCGGCGTCTGCGCGTAGACATCATCAAACATGGTCGACGGATCAAGCTGCGGACCCTCGTTCATGGTGCCGTGGCTCTGCGCCTCTTTCCAGGCGGCGATCATTTCCGCCCGCAACTCCTCTTCGAGCGCATCCTGACGCGCGTCGGACCACTGGCCCTGTGCAATGAGATGATTTTTGAGACGCGCGAGCGGATCCCCGAGCGGGAATGACTGCCACTCATCTTTAGGTCGGTATTTGGTCGGATCGTCACTGGTCGAGTGCGCGCCGCCACGATACGTGACGTGCTCGATCAAGGTCGGCCCGCCGCCGCGGCGTGCGCGTTCGGCGGCCCACAAGGTGACGGCATACACGGCCAGCAAGTCGTTGCCGTCCACGCGGATGCCGGGCACGCCAACGCCTAGCCCACGGGCAGCGAACGTGCGTCGCTCACCACCGGCAAAGCCCTGGAAAGTGGAAATGGCCCATTGGTTATTGACGACATTGAGAATAACCGGTGCCTGGTAAACGGCGGCAAAGGTCAGCGCATAGTGGAAGTCAGCCTCGGCCGTGCTGCCGTCCCCGACCCATGCAGCCGCGACGTGATCTTCACCCTTGATCGCGGAGGCCATCGCCCAGCCAACGGCATGCGGGTACTGGGTCCCGAGGTTGCCCGAGATCGAAAACACGTTGCCCTTTTTCGAGTGGTACATGATCGGCATTTGCCGACCCTTGCACATGTCCTGCGTGTTCGACAGGCACTGGCACATGATATCGAACGGCTTGACGCCCCGATAAAGATAGAGGCCCTGATTGCGATACGAGGGGAAACACATGTCGCCCGGTCGCAGCGCCATGCCCTGGCCAATGGACACGGCTTCTTCGCCCAATGCCTGCATGTAAAACGAAATCTTGCCCTGTCGCTGCGCCTGCCACAGTCGCTCGTCCATGATCCGGTTGAGCGTCATCCAGCGCAGCGCCACCTGCAGCTCCGCCGCATCCAGATTGGGATCCCACGCGCCGAGCGCCTGATGATCGTCATCCAGAACCCGTACGAGTTCAGTGCTCAAATGTCCAATATCACGCGGCGCTGAGTCGATAGAGGGTCGATCGATGGCGCCGGCGGGCGACAGGTGCAGATAGCTGAAATCCGGCTCGTCGCCCGGTCGGGCGGAGGGCCGCGGTACATGCAGCCGCGATTTGGTACTCATGCGCTTAGCAACTCCTCGTGTTTCTTTTGGCGGCCCGCGGCCACTATGGCGCGCGCCATATCATTGGCCACCTGATTGGTGGACAAGCCTTTAGTTTGGGCCTGCGCAAAAATGTCGTGCAGGCGATGGGGGATTTTCTGGACGTCGGCGCGCACCTGGCTGGACGTGCTGCCGCCCGCGTATTCGTGCGACACGCTAATAATGCCGCCACCGTTGATCACGAAATCGGGCGCGTAAAGAATGTTGCGCTCGCGTAGCAAATCGCCATCGCCCTCGGACGCCAGCTGATTGTTGGCGCCGCCCGCAATGACCGGCGCCTTGATCCGAGCGATGCTTTGTTCGTCAAACAGGCGGCCCATGGCGCAGGGTGCAACCACATCGACATCCATAAACAAGATGTCGTCGGGTGATACGATCGAGACGGGCAAGGTTTCCGCTGCCTGTTTCAGATTGGCGTCATTAACATCCGCCACGAACAAGTTGGCCCCGGCTTCATGCAACAGCTCACACAGCTTTAAACC
>CAYGSQ010000522.1:0-3077 GCA_964352435.1 uncultured Gammaproteobacteria bacterium
TACCGCAGCTGGGTGCCATGTATAAAGGCGACCGATCGCGCAAGGAAACGCTGGTGGGCTATGGCTTCCGCCTGCCGTCCGCGCTGGACAACCGACCGTTGCGTTTCGACGAATTTGAGCATCTGGCGCCCCAGACCATTTACGTATCTGCGACGCCGCGTCCGTTTGAGCGCGAGCAGTCCGGGCAGATCGTTGAGCAGGTCGTGCGTCCCACGGGCTTGCTTGATCCACTGCTGGAAGTCCGCCCGGTGGGGTCGCAGGTCGACGATGTGCTCACGGAAATCCGCGCACGCGCGGCGGCGGGTGAGCGGGTTCTGATTACCACGCTGACCAAGCGCATGTCGGAAGATCTTACCGACTACCTGCATGATCACGACGTGCGCGTGCGCTATCTGCATTCGGATATCGACACGGTGGAGCGCGCTGAGATAATACGTGATTTGCGGCTGGGAGAATTCGACGTACTGGTCGGAATCAACCTGCTGCGCGAAGGCCTCGATATGCCGGAGGTGTCGCTGGTGGCCATCCTGGACGCCGACAAGGAGGGATTTCTGCGCTCCGAGGGGTCGCTCATTCAGACCATTGGCCGCGCGGCTCGCAACGTAAACGGCAAGGCGATTCTCTACGCCGACAAAATCACCAATTCGATGCGCCGCGCGATTGACGAGACCGTTCGACGCCGTGAAAAACAGGAAGCGTTCAACGAGGAGCACGGCATCGTGCCCAAGAGCATCATCAAGTCCGTGGCCGACGTGATGCAGAGCGGGCAGGGCAGTGGCGGACGACGAGCGTCGCGCAAAGCGGCAGAATCTGCGGCCCGCTATGCGCGCATGACGCCGGAGCAGATCTTCCGCAAGATCGCCAAGGCCGAGAAGCAAATGCTCGCGCATGCGCGCGATCTCGAGTTTGAGGAGGCGGCGCGGATGCGTGACGAGATAGCGCTGATGCGTGAAACGGGCCTTGGTATGGTGGATCAAAAGGCCGGCTAGGGTTTCCAGGTGCGGCAATAAAAGGCCCGCTTAACCATCGGCCAGTCGCGCGAGTGAACCTGCCGGCTGGCCCCCCGCGGCGTGCTTGTGTGACGAGTGTCGATAAACGCCACATTAGGGTTGCCCCGGGCGCGCGGTTTCCGGTATCTTTAGCGCCCCTCTAGGCGCGTAGCTCAGTGGTAGAGCACTACCTTGACATGGTAGTGGTCGGTGGTTCGATCCCGCCCGCGCCTACCATTTTCCTTTTTGACTCCGGACTGACGGCTCGAAGGCGCACCGCGCGGTCCGCAAGCGGTGGACCATGCCTGTAATTACATTGCCAGACGGCAGTCAAAGACAGTTTGACCAATCTGTATCCGTAGCCGACGTGGCGGCGGACATCGGCCCTGGGCTTGCCAAGGCAGCTCTGGCGGGCAAAGTCGGTGAGCGTATTGTCGATACCAGTTTCGTCATCGAGCAGGATTCGGACCTGGCGATCATCACCGCGCGTGATGATGAAGGCCTCGACGTCATCCGTCACTCCACCGCGCACCTGCTGGCGCAGGCCGTCAAAAATCTGTTCCCCAAAGCACAGGTCACCATCGGCCCGGTGATTGAAGACGGTTTTTTCTATGACTTTGCGTTTGAGCGAGCATTCACGCCCGAAGACCTCACGCTGATAGAAAAAGAAATGACGCGCCTGTCAAAAGAAAACCTGCAGGTCGCGCGTAGTGAGTTGCCACGCGACGAAGCGGTTACGTACTTCCGACAGCAAGGCGAAGACTACAAAGCACAGATCATCGAGAGTATTCCTGCGGACGAGGCCATCGGTCTGTACGGGCAGGGCGACTGGAAAGACCTGTGCCGCGGACCACACGTGCCCTCGACGGGGCACCTGAAGGCCTTCAAATTGATGAAAGTGGCCGGTGCGTATTGGCGCGGCGATTCGAACAACGAAATGCTGCAGCGAATCTACGGCACGGCCTGGGCCGACAAAAAAGCGCTTAAAGCGTACCTGCATCGCATTGAGGAAGCCGAGAAACGCGATCACCGCCGGTTTGGTCAGGTCATGGATCTGTTCCACACGCAGCCGGAAGCGCCGGGCATGATTTTCTGGCACGACAAGGGCTGGCGCATTTACCGCGCGGTCGAGGATTACATTCGCGGCAAGCTCGACGACGCCGGCTATCAGGAAGTGCGGACGCCGCAGATTCTGGATCGCTCGCTGTGGGAAAAGTCGGGGCACTGGGACAAATACGCGGAGAACATGTTCACGACCGGGTCGGAAGACCGGACCTTTGCGGTCAAACCGATGAACTGCCCGTGTCATGTCCAGATCTACAACAAGGCGCTGCACAGCTACAAGGATCTGCCGATTCGCATGGCGGAATTTGGCTCGTGCCATCGTAATGAGGCCAGCGGCACGCTGCATGGCCTGATGCGCGTGCGCAACTTCGTGCAGGACGATGCCCATATTTTCTGTACGGAGGACCAAATTCAGGATGAGGTCGCGCAATTCATCACGCTGTTGCGTGAGGTCTATGCAGATTTCGGCTTCACCGACGTGCTGGTCAACCTCTCGACGCGCCCTGAAAGACGGGTTGGCGAGGATGCGTTATGGGACAAAGCCGAGGATGCGCTGCGTGACGCGCTGCAAAACAGTGGGCTCGACTGGTCGCTTCAGGCTGGCGAAGGCGCATTTTACGGTCCGAAAATCGATTTCTCGCTAAAAGACAGTATTGGTCGGGTTTGGCAGCTCGGTACGATGCAATTAGATTTTTCTATGCCCAAACGCCTGGAAGCGACCTACGTTGGTGCCGACAGCCAGCGACATACACCAGTGATGCTGCATCGGGCCATTTTGGGCTCGCTGGAGCGCTTTATTGGTGTTTTGATCGAACATTACGCCGGTGATTTACCACTTTGGCTCGCGCCGGTGCAAGGGACGGTGCTGACCATCACGGATCGCCAGGCGCCATTTGCCCAAGAAATTGTTCGTACCCTGAAAAAACAGGGATTTCGGATCGATTCGGACTTGAGAAATGAGAAAATCAACTTTAAAATCCGCGAACACACAATTGCACGGGTGCCTTATCTGCTGGTCATAGG
>CAYGSQ010000523.1:0-930 GCA_964352435.1 uncultured Gammaproteobacteria bacterium
CCATTTGAAGGAAGCCAATGACCGGGTCGTAATTGGCGTGGGTGGCTGTGTCGCGTCACAAGAGGGCGATGCGATTATTGACCGCGCCCCGTACGTCGATCTGGTGTTCGGTCCCCAAACGCTGCATCGGTTGCCCAACATGCTGACGGACGTTCGTCGCCAGGGCGGCCATGCGGTCGACATCACCTTCCCCGAAATTGAAAAGTTCGATCGTCTGCCGGAGCCTCGCGCCGACGGCCCGACCGCGTTTGTCTCCATCATGGAAGGCTGCAGCAAGTACTGCAGTTTTTGCGTGGTGCCCTACACGCGCGGCGAAGAATTCAGTCGGCCATTTGACGACGTCATTGCCGAGGTCTTCTCGCTGGCCGAGCAGGGCGTGCGTGAGGTCAATCTGCTGGGTCAGAACGTTAATGCCTACCGTGGACCGACGCACGACGGCCGTCTGGTCGATCTGGGCGAGCTGATTCACTATGTCGCCGACATCGACGGCATCGAACGCATACGTTTTACAACCTCGCACCCGGTCGAATTTTCCGACAGCCTGATCGAGGCCTATGCCAATGTGCCAAAGCTGGCCAACTACCTGCACTTGCCGGTGCAAAGTGGCTCAGATCGCGTGCTCACGTTGATGAAACGCGGTCACACGGCGCTCGAGTACAAGGCGAAGATCCGCAAATTGCGTGTGGCACGCCCCGACATCAGTATTTCCTCTGACTTTATTGTGGGTTTCCCCGGTGAAACCGAGGCCGACTTCGAAGGCACAATGAAACTGATCGCCGATGTGGGTTTTGATCAGAGCTTCAGTTTTATTTACAGCGCGCGTCCCGGTACGCCGGCGGCCGGTTTGCCCGACGAGGTGTCGGCGCAGGAAAAGCACCGCCGCCTGAGCCTGTTGCAAACGCGCATCAATCAACAGGCGCGGGCCATCAG
>CAYGSQ010000523.1:940-3076 GCA_964352435.1 uncultured Gammaproteobacteria bacterium
ACAGATGAGCGGACGAACGGAAAATATGCGCTGGGTCAATTTTGACGGGTCGCAGAATTTGATCGGCCAGTTCGTCGATGTCGTGGTGACCGAGGCGTTGCCCAATTCACTGCGTGGTCGTCTCGTGCAAGACCGGCGTCGCTCCGCGTGAGCGCATTGGCCCCGGACGCGACCACGGAGGTGACGCGTACACTGACCATCGAAGGCGCGGACAATGAGCGTCTCGCCAATCTGAGCGGTTTGCTTGACGAACATTTGCGTCAGGTTGAGCGACACTTTGGTGTGCAGGTGTCCAATCGCGGCGAGCGTTTCCAGGTTAGCGGGCAGCCGGCCGCCGCCGACGCGGCCCGCGACGCCATCGAGTTGCTGTACGACGCCACCCATATCGAGGTGCTCAATCCGCAGCGCGTGCATCTGGCGCTCAATGAAACCGACCCGGAAGATTTGCTGCGAGCCGACGACAGCGACCAGGTCGTCATTAAGACACAGCATGGTTTGATTCGCGGTCGCGGGCCCAACCAGCAGCGCTACCTCAAAGCCATTCGTAAATATGACTTGTGCTTTGGCGTGGGTCCGGCCGGCACCGGCAAGACGTTTTTGGCCGTCGCCAGCGCGGTCGATGCGCTGAGCCGTGATGAGGTGCGCCGCATTGTACTGGTGCGCCCAGCCGTTGAAGCAGGCGAACGTCTGGGCTTTTTGCCCGGTGATATGGCGCAAAAGGTCGACCCGTATCTGCGGCCGATTTACGACGCGCTGTACGACATGCTCGGATTCGATCAGGTCGGTCGCTACATCGAGCGTCACGTCATCGAGGTGGCGCCGCTCGCGTATATGCGTGGCCGCACGCTCAATGACGCGTTCATTATTCTGGACGAAGCGCAGAACACCACCACAGAACAAATGAAAATGTTCCTGACGCGCATCGGCTTTGGTTCGAAGGCTGTCGTCACCGGCGACGTGACCCAAACCGACTTGCCGCGTGAACGCGTGTCGGGGCTGCGTCATGCACGGCGTGTCCTTAAACCGGTCGACGGCGTGTCGTTCACCGACTTTAGCGCGCGTGACGTGGTGCGCCATCCTTTGGTCAAGCGCATTGTGCGAGCCTATGAACGAGAGGAGTCCACGCGTGACCAACGCGATTGACGTGCAACATGCGGTCGCTGCGACCGGTGTGCCCGCGGACGATACAATGCGACGTGCGGCGCGGTTGGCCATGAGCGTGGCCGATCAGCATGGTGAGATGACATTGCGCATCGTCGACCAACAGGAAATGCAGGCACTCAACGCGCGCTATCGTGACAAGGACGCACCCACCAACGTGCTGTCATTTGCGCAAGGCGTCCGTGATGAAAACGACGTCCTGTTGATGGGCGACGTGGTCATCTGTGCGGATGTCGTTGTGCGCGAGGCGGCGGCGCAAAACAAGGCGTTGCAGGCGCACTATTTACACATGGTGGTGCACGGTACCTTGCACCTGCTTGGTTTTGATCACACCGAAGACGCGCAGGCGTCCGTGATGGAACAGTTGGAGCGCGACGTGCTTGCGCAGCTCGGCTATAACGATCCCTACGCACCGCATGTCGGTGTACATACATCCGATGGTTCTCACAGGACAGCACTCAATGGCTGATGATAAACCTCCCAGTAGCGCCGGTTCCGGGCGTACAGGCTACTTCGCTTCATGGCGTCAACGCTTTGCGTTTAAACCCCGGGACCGAGATGAGTTTGTCGAACTGATCCGCTACGCGCGCGACCGCGATCTGTTCGACCGCGATGCGCACGGCATGCTTGAAGGCGTGCTTAACGTATCGGAAACCCAGGTGCGGGATGTGATGGTGCCGCGACCCCACATGGTGGTGGTTGAGCGTGACGCGGATTTGGATGACCTGCTCAAAGTCATTGTTGAGTCGGGTCACTCGCGGTTTCCTGTGATTGGTGACGATCGCGATGAGGTCGTCGGTATCTTGCTGGCCAAAGATCTGCTGCGTTCGTTTGTCGACGATCCCAAGGTGCGCTTCCAGTTACGCGACCATTTGCGCCCTGCGGTCTTTGTCCCTGAGAGCAAGCGGCTCAATATTTTGCTCAAGGAGTTTCGGGCCAGTCACAATCATATGGCCGTGGTGGTCGACGAATATG
>CAYGSQ010000524.1:0-3075 GCA_964352435.1 uncultured Gammaproteobacteria bacterium
CAATCATGGGTGCGTTTGTATTGCAGTTCCCGTTAGGGTGGCTGTCCGACGCGGTTGATCGGCGCAAGGTGATTGCAGGCACCGTTTTTTTTGGCGTGGCCGCAGCCGTCGGTCTGGCGACATTCGGCAGCGCCGGTGAGCGCGAGCTGTGGCTGACGGGATTTGCTTTTGGCGGTTTAATATTGCCTGTGTTCGGGCTGTGTGCAGCGCACGCCAATGATCATGCACTGCCCGGCACCAGCGTTGCGACCAGTGGCGGCATGTTACTGCTCAACGGCATTGGCGCGACGATTGGCGCCATGCTCGGCGCCAGCGTCATGTCGCTATTCGGTCCGCAAAGCCTGTTTTTTTACATTGCCGCCGTGTATCTGATTTTTCTGATAATTACCTTGGTACGCATTGTGCGACATTCACCCGTTCGTCCGACCGAAAAAGGCGACTTTGTGCCGCTCGCTCGCAGCCCGGCAACGCGCGTGTATTCGAAACCGCAGCCCGAGGGCGTGCAGGCCGAAAAATAGAATAAGGAGCTATACACCAAGGTCCAGGGAGTCAGCTGTAAATTGGACCTAAGTCACAACATGTTGATGTTCCGCAACCAATCTATCGCAAGCCCGGGCCATTCGGTTGTGATTGGATCAGATGTCGGACGCAAACCGAAGGCATGACAGCCCTTGGCAAAGATTCGCAAGTCGACCGGAACTCCGAGGTCGTTGAGCGCCAGGGCATGAGCCATGGAATGCCGGATATCATTTACTGGGTCGTTCATGGCGTGGATCAACAGTGTTGGCGGCGCGTCAGCGCTGATTTCCATCCATGGAGCAAGCTCCAAATTGGTATCTGTTCGTCTCTTCGGGAGAAAGCGCCCTGGCTAGAGCAGGATGGGAAAGTCAGGTCGCGCTGATTTCTCGTCAGCCAGGTCAATCCGATCGTAAGCGCGTTCTTCCGAGTTACTGATCGTAGCGGCGAGGTGTGCGCCAGAAGAGAAACCAATCATGCCGATCTTTTGAGGATTGATGTCGTAAATCGCCCGTAATTAGTAGAGTAGGGCATGGACGTATACAAGCGCCACTGATGTCCGCCAAGCATCATCAGTCACGCTGTGTGGTTGTATTTCAGATTCAATCTCAGTCAGCGAGATGTATAAGATCTTCTGGCTGAACGAAGAATCACCATTAGCCAAGAAGTTACTGACTGATCCTCTGTCAATTTTTCGCAGCGACTGCCTAATTGACATGTGCAGCCGATCAGCTGCTAATCCGTCGGGCTTCGCAGTGTCATGCGGGTAGTGCGGAATCCAGAAATCGCAACCAGCGCGGCCGGAGCCGGGTGACGGCATGCACTCGTGGAAGCTTGCGCGGGCAAATCATTGGAACAAGGCCCTTGCAATCGACCTGATCACCACCACCTCTGTCATACATTTAGGCGCGCGGCCAGATGCCACTTGCGCCTATTTGCCAGCTTCCATTATTAAACGTAATCAGAGAGTCAAAAAATGAAAATTCGCCCGCTACACGATCGAGTCTTGGTCAAGCGAATGAAGGGAGATAGTACTTCCCCCGGCGGTATTGTGATCCCGGACGCTGCAACCGAAAAACCAAGTAAAGGCAAAGTCATTGCGGTCGGCAAAGGCAAGGTTCTCGAAAACGGTGACCTGCGTGCGCTGGATATCAACACCGGCGACAAGGTGCTGTTTGGCAAGTACTCGGGAACCGAGGTCAAAGTTGACGGTGAGGAGTTTTTGGTCATGAAAGAAGACGACATCATGGCCATTTTCAAAGACTAAGCCCCGCCGGCCTCACATTTCGTTTGTCCGTTACAAATTTGAAGGTATACAGAACATGGCTGCTAAAGAAGTACGATTCAGCGACGACGCGCGCCAAAAGATGTTTGCGGGCGTCAATATTCTTGCCAACGCCGTGCGCGTCACTTTGGGTCCCAAGGGGCGCCACGTGGTGCTCGACAAGAATTATGGGGCACCGACGGTCACCAAAGATGGGGTGTCCGTCGCCAAGGAAATTGAACTGCGCGACAAGTTCGAAAACATGGGCGTGCAGATGATCAAGGAGGTGGCGTCGCACACCTCGGATATCGCGGGCGATGGCACGACCACCGCCACGGTACTCGCTCAGGCCATCGTCCGCGAAGGTCTGAAATCGGTCGCGGCGGGCATGAACCCAATGGATCTGAAGCGTGGGATCGACAAAGCAACGATTGCGATGGTTGATGAACTTAAGGCGCTGTCAAAGCCTTGCAAGGACGACGCGGCCATTGCACAGGTTGGCAGCATATCTGCCAACGCGGACACCGAGATTGGTGAAATCATCGCTGATGCGATGAAAAAGGTAGGTAAAGAAGGCGTCATTACGGTCGAGGAAGGTTCGGGCTTGATAAACGAGCTGGACGTGGTCGAGGGTATGCAATTTGATCGCGGCTACCTGTCTCCGTATTTTATCAATAACCAGCAGAGCCAGTCTGTGGAATTCGAGGAACCTTACATACTTCTGCACGAGAAAAAGGTCTCCAACGTGCGCGACCTTTTGCCGATCCTCGAAGCCGTGGCGAAGTCTGGTCGTCCACTGCTGGTCGTCGCTGAAGATATTGAAGGCGAAGCACTGGCAACGCTTGTGGTCAATAATATTCGCGGTATCGTGAAAATAGCGGCGGTCAAAGCCCCCGGTTTCGGCGATCGTCGCAAGGATATCTTGCAGGACATTGCCGTGGTCACCGGCGGCAAGTTGGTGACCGACGAAGTTGGTTTATCGCTTGAAAAATTGACGTTGGAAGATCTTGGTGAAGCTAAGAAGCTTCAAATCACGAAGGAAAACACCACTATCATCGACGGCTCAGGCAAAAAAGCCGATATCAAAGGCCGCATCGATCAACTCAATGCACAGCTTAAAGAATCAAGTTCGGACTACGACAAAGAGAAACTTCAGGAGCGCGTGGCCAAGCTCTCCGGCGGGGTTGCTGTAGTCAAGGTTGGCGCCGCGTCAGAAATGGAGATGAAGGAAAAGAAAGCGCGCGTCGAGGATGCTCTGCATGCAACTCGCGCGGCGGTTGAGGAAGGCGTTGTAC
>CAYGSQ010000525.1:0-1221 GCA_964352435.1 uncultured Gammaproteobacteria bacterium
AGTAGTTGCGACCGCCGCGTCGCATTGCGCTGTACAGGTAGAGCGTCTCGCCCCCGTCCCAGACCGCATCATTACTGCCGTCGATAAATCGGGTAAGGGGCCCGTCAAGGCCGTACAACTTGTTGTTGGAGTTAGGCAGAGACGGAGGGTTGCGCTCGATTGTGTCGAGATTAGGCAGCAAGTCACCGGGAATAAACGACCACTGCTCCAGATATTCAATATTGCCGTCGGTTGGTGTGGGATCGATGCGATGCAAATACCCGTCGTTCGTCGACAGGAACAGGGTCAGATCGTCACTACCCGGGCCCGTCGGTACGACCAGCGGCTGCGTATGCAAGGGGTCGCCGATGACCTGGCGAGCGCTGTCGTCCTCGTTGCGGCCACGGGCAAACTTGAGCAGTGCCTTACGCCGTTCTTCGGCCTCATCTGCACCGGCGGTGTCTGCGGGCACCGGAATGCCCAGCATGTCGGCCGTGATATCCGGATTGCTTTCAATGACAATATTATCGTCATCGAAAAGCCCGACGCCATTGACATCGGTCACCACCAGGCGGTCCGCACTCAGGCGGCTGACAAAGCCACCTTCGGTCACCACGCCACCGTCGTTTTCTTCAGACCAGATACTGCGCGCCGTTGCCTTGAACGTGCCGTCATCATTAATAGCAGGGCGACCAAGCGCGTCAAGAATGGTCAACGCTTCCGGATCACCGCCGCCGCTCTGATCAACGCCCCCCTCGCGACCGATCTTGTAAGCCTTGAGATTGCCATCCCAGTGCGGCTCGCCCATGGGCGAAGGTTGGAACAATGTGAAATACAGAATGTCGCGGTTTTGCAGACGGTTTGCGCTATTAACCGATGTAGCGGGCGAGGTAAACGTAGTTACATCCGTTTCGATCTCGTTGAAGATCGCTTCAAACGCGTCGGCCAGTTCGGCGGTATTGTCCGCCAGGAAATAACCCGGCACTTCGACCTGATCGTCCCCCTCGCCCTGGATCACGGTACCGGTCGCCGCATTGAGCAACAGCGGCGAATCGGTAAAGAAGCCAATCGTAAAGGTCTGTACCGACTGCGTGTCGTCTTCGCCTGCGTAAATATCCGCGCCGTCCATGTAGATGGCCAGGTCATCGAGGCAGTTGTCCCCGCCGCTGCCGTCACACGCCCCGCCGGTGACGGCGTTGATGGCATCATCAGCGCCGTTGTCGCCGTTGGGCCGACCGTCGG
>CAYGSQ010000525.1:1231-3055 GCA_964352435.1 uncultured Gammaproteobacteria bacterium
GAGTAACACAACGTAGTTTTTTTGACAGGCGGCAGTAATCGGGCTGTTGTAGTTGCCCCCGCTGTAGGACGCGGCGGTCGACAGTTCAGGCGTCGAACCCAGGCCATAGGTGACGGGTCCGCCGCGAATGTATTGATAGGCTTCGTACAAAGACTCCGACAGCGGCGTATTGCCACTGGGAGACATGCCGTTTACTTTTTCGATGAGTGTGTTGCGCCCGTCTACATTGTCCACGCCCTCAATTTCCTTGAGCACCATGCCACCGTCACCGTTGCTCGAAAAGCGCATCAGACCCACATTGAAGGCCTGTCGGGCATCGGTCGTATCGACCGCCAGGCGGTTGACCAGATCGGTCGTCACGCCCTGCACAATCTCAAGTCGTGTTTGCACAACCGGTGCGCCGTTTTCGCGCGATGAGATCACCCAGTTCAGATAATTGTTGTCGAAAAATACGTAGCGAGCACTGTAGGACGTCCAATCAAATCGAGTGGCGTCATCGGGGTCTGCGGTCCACGGCGCATTGGCGTCGCCGTCCGCGGGGTAGACGCCGTCAGCACCGGCGGTCAGACCATGTACGCCATCATCGGCGAAACACTCAGTCAGGCGTTTCACACCGGACTGTGCGGGATCTTCATCGAAGTTTTGCACAAAACCCCAACTCTCATCGACGTCGTCAAACTGAACATAAAAGTCGGCGTAGACGCCTTCTGTAGCCAGTTTGTCGCGGCCTGTTTCGCAGACGAAGTTCAAGGTTTCGACATACGCGCCGAACACCTGATAACCCGCATCCGGGTAGTTGAAGTTGCCAACCATATCCATCAGCGTGTAATAGATCTGGTTGTCATTGGTGTAGGGGCCCGGGTAGTCGATCATCGGATCATAGCCATCCGCATCGACCAGCACCTGACCGTTCATCGATCCCGATGTGTCAATGACAAACAAAATGTTCGGGGAGGCGAAGCCTTCCAGGCTGCCGGTAAGAATTTCCGTATCGTCGGCCAGTGCTGCGCCGCCGCTGCCCATCATCAAGGTGGCTGCAAGCAGACCGCTGAGCAAGCCCTCGCGCCGGGTGTTGTGTGAGCGTGTCATTGACGTATTCATGATGTGGCATCCCAGTACACGATCCGCGTGACGGTGCGCGCCTCAGGATCAAAAAAGACGGTTGCGCCGCGGGGTGTTGCGACGGCCGTAGCCAACGCAATGCGGGAGTTACCCTGAAAGTATTGCGTTTGTGCTGTCACGCTAAGCGCGAGCAACGCACAGCTGTCACATTCGCGCGCGTAGACCAGCTGCGTGACGGCGCTTTTAAGGGTCAGCGTATCAACTTCTGCGGCGCCTTCGATGACGCGAAATACAGACGAGTCACCCAGCGCGAAAGGCGCGCAGGCCAGCAGGGCAGTGAGCGCTAATCGACGAGCCAAGTGTGAAAGTGTGTTGTGCATCATCTGATCAGCCCTCAAGGTGCCGGTGCCGGAATGTAAAAACCCTGTCGCACAGTGCCGGTTGCGCCACGCCCGGCGGTGGCTTCGCCGTGCACTAGAAAATGGACCGAATCGACGGTTCCAATGCCAAACGCCGCTTCGCCATCGTAGCCAGCCGGGGCCGCGCCGCGGCCGCGATACAAGGTGCTGACGTTGACGCTTACGTTCGCCTCGGCGACCGTGCCCTCGGCGTTCACATGGTCATAGTCGTAAATACGATCCGTGCGCACGGTGGTGTTTTCGACTTCTGTCCCGTTAATGACGAGCAGCCCGCCACGCTTGATCGCTTCGCGCATGGCAGACTCCGCGCTTTGAAATACATACTCGCGCTGCTTGTTGTTGT
>CAYGSQ010000526.1:0-3038 GCA_964352435.1 uncultured Gammaproteobacteria bacterium
AAGGCCAGCCAGCTCGTCGCCCTTCACTTCATTCCACAGCTTGGGAACGTGCGCCCTGGCGAGCTCTTCGTAAAAACCAGTGGCGCCCGGCAGCAACACACTATCGCTCGCAACGTCTGCGCTTGCCTTTCGTTCAATTTCTTTTACATTGATGGGCGTAGGTTCCTCACGCGGCTTTGCAAAACCAAACTCGACGCCTGCCCGCGCAAGCGCACGTTCAAAGTCCTCGCTTCGGGCATCTGTCAGTTCCAGTGCTACGGCTCGCCGCGCCTGGCTCTCGTAGATTTTCGCTATCGTTTGCCCGGTGGCTGGGTCTTGGGAGGATGCGCTCACGCCGGCCTCCAGCAGTGCCGCGGCAACCGAATAATGTCGATAGCGCATCGCCACAATGATTGGCACGCGGCCCCACTTGTCCAGTGCATCGACCGGCAGTTCCTGTTCTTTTGTCAGCCAATCGGTGATCGATACGCTGCCAATTTTAGCTGCCTCGTGCAGCAGCGTCTCATCCGTATTGCTGTTGACGACGGTCAGGTCGGATCCCTGGGCGTGCAGGAACTGCACAGCGTCAAGCGACCCGGATTGCACCGCTCTTTGTAGCGGGAAGTAACCCCACTGGTCCGGCGTCATCACCAGGCGATGGTGCTTCGCCAGCGCGCTCAACATGCCAACACAGCCTGAGTAGGCGGCCAAATGGGTTGGGGTTTCAGTCAGACTTTCGAGAGCGTCATCCGGATCGTCGAGATCATCCAGCAGCGCGTGCGCGACACGGTCTTGTCCAGCTCGAGCAGCCAGATGAATCGGTGTCAGGCCTCCGATATCTTTCCTCACGGGAGAGGCTTTGGCTGCGACCAGCACCTCGACGCCGGTCAAAAATCCGGTCGCTGCCGCAACATGCAGCGGTGTCCGGTCCAGCGGACCGACAACGTCCACGTCATCGAAACGACGCGCCAGAAACGTCAGGGCCTCGCCGCTCTTGCTTGCGGCCACATCGTGCAATAGGCAGCTGGAAGACTCCTCGCCTTTGGCTTCAACAGCCATCGGCGACCCAGCTTCAATAAGCGCTCTCGCGGTGGACCAGTTTTTGCGAGCGATGGCGACAGACAACGGCGTCCGTCCATTGGAATCCTTGACATCCAATGCGGGGCCGTTTCGCATTAGGAGCGGGATAAGATCGGTGCGGTCATTTTCGGCGGCAAGATGCAGAGCCGTAGCGCCTGAGCCCGTTTGAGCTTGCTCGTTCGAGCCGGATGTCATCAAAATTCTGACGACACCCGCGTGACCGGAAATCACAGCGAGGTGCAGCGGGGTCATGTCATATAGTTGGTCTGTCTTGTGGAAAGACGGGGCGGCTTCGGCAGATTTTTTTGTTCTGGCCGCCAGTTGCACCCTGACGTTCTTGGCGCCAACTTTCCAATTGTTGTAGGCAGTAGAATCAACAACCTTCTCCTCCTTTTCAAGCTGTTCACACACAATTCGAGCGACGCCTGTATGGCCGTTGTTCGCGGCCAAGTGTAAAGCAGTGAATCCGTTGGCAAGTTTGAGGTCGGCCTCGAGGCCTGCCGCAAGCAGCGCACGCACGGTGTTGTCGCTGCCCTGTCGTGCGGCCAGATGCAGGGCGCTCCAGCCAAAATCCCGATCTTCGCCTTCATATTGGGTGCGATCCGCCTTTGCCCCCAATTCAATGAGCGCACGTAGTGCAGAAACGCCGTCTGACATGGCTGCCCGAAATGTAGGCGGACGATCCAAAGTATCCTTAATGTCGGCATCGACCCCCAACTCTGAGACCATAATTCGGATCAGATCAGCGTGATCTTCAGCGGCCGCCAAATGCAACGCACTTGTCCCTTCCGGTGCAGCTTCGCCGTCCAGGCGCGCGCCGTGCTCAACGAGAAGCTTAGTAATATCGATGTTGCCCTTGGACGCCGCGACGTGAACGGGTCGCCATTTTTTCTCGTCAGGCTGGTTGGGTTCGGCACCATTTTCCAGAAGCAGGCGCGTCATCGAAATATCATCGGTGAACATCGGGTAAAAAAGAGGCGTACGCCGGTCTTTGCGTGCCACGTTTATGACGTCGGGCGCCTGCTTCAGCATGCGCCGTACCGTTTCGATTTCACCATACAACACAGCTATCATGAATAACGTTGGTTTGTTCGGTGTTGATTCGATGACCTTGGAAGCCTCGCCGTAAGCCGCCAGCATGGCCAGACAAAAGTCGCGTAATAGTGCGCGGCCGTCCTGATCATCCTGACGGTCGAGTTTGGAGATCAGGTCGTACCACAATGCAAGCAACCGAAAAGCGTTTTCCTCGTACAGTTTTCGGGCCAGCTCGAGAACGTCATTTGATTCGCCCTCACTCGACCAGCTCTGGGCCAGACCCAGCAGCGTTGGGATATTTTTGAGCAAGGGTAGCTCGTATTCCAACCATTCACTGGCAGCTGGCCAGTGTGTTACGACAGCCTCGTGTACGAGTCTGATTTGCCCGCCTTGCTCCTCAATAATCAAGCGTCGTGCCTTCATGGCTTTGGCAAGCTTGAGCTCGGATGAGCCGGTAGGCCAATCAGCGGCTGGTAAACTGAAGGGCTGCTCAGGACTTCCTGCCCAGCTTACGAGGCGGCGCAGGAGTGCGTGGATTTCAGTGTCGTCCCAGTTTGGCCCCACTTCAGATCTGGACTCCTCCACTGCTTCATCGGCTAACGATTGGATCGCACTTGCCACGTCGAGGTAGTTCTTGCCTTTGTAGTTTTCGGCTACCTCAACCGTCAACCTCGCGCCTACAGCGTCGGATCCATTTACGTCCGCCACTTCGGCGAAGTCGAGTTCATGCGAGGAGTAACTTTCTTCATTTTCGTCGTCGACAGCGTCATCGCTGCCAAAATTGCGCACGTCCTCTAAAAGGGGTAATCCGACTTCGCGATATAGCCGATATAGTGTCAGCGAGATAAGAGGTAGGTAACTCCCGATTCTTACCCCTGACGTTCGGGAGCTCTGGAAATCGCGAACCCGCTCAATCAGCAGCTCGATCAGATTCTGGTCCAAGG
>CAYGSQ010000527.1:0-3030 GCA_964352435.1 uncultured Gammaproteobacteria bacterium
AATTGAACGTCATATGTGGCCAGGAATTGTGCAGGAACCCGTAGCTGAGCAGTTGCCACAGCTCGAAACGCGAGTGGCCAAAATTGCTCAATTTGAGCGGATACAACGCGAACGTTCTGATCATCGCGGCGCCATTGGATTCGGTGGCCATGAACAGCGCAATGTTCGCGACTAACAAGGTCGCGACGACGGGCGTCAGAGGCGGCAGATGCAAATGCAGTTTACGCACTGTGGAAGAACGCCGCCGCAAACGGTCGCGCGGGCTTTGTGTGATACGTGTTCAGGTTGAGTTCACTCGGGTTTGCTAGCATGCGAGTGTAATGCATCTGAAGATGGAAACATGATTGGGTTCACACCTGCACGCCGGCGGAATCAGCGCAACCAATACGTTCGCGTTGCGTGCCTGCTGGCGCTGACGACACTGGTCATGGCGTGTTCGTGGGAACCGCAGGTGCCCCCGCAATCACCGGGGCGGGTGGTCGTAACACCTGTGCCCGAGGCCAGGCCACTTCCACATAAAACACCACCACGCGCCGATCGAGGTCAGCGCGCGGCCGACATTGCGCTCACGATGGTCGGGACACCTTATCAGTGGGGCGGCGCGACGACGGCCGGGTTTGACTGTAGCGGCCTTATTTACTACGCCTATTCAAAAGTGGATGTACCCCTGCCACGAACCGCAGCGCAACAGCAGCGCCGCGCGCGACCCGTTACGTTGCGCAATGCACAACCGGGTGACCTGCTGTTCTTTGAAATCAGCGGAAAAACCGATCACGTCGGCCTGTATCTCGGTGGCCACAGATTCGTGCACGCGCCGGCAAGCGGCAAGACAGTGCAGACAGCCGAACTGAATAACCCGTTTTATCGGCGCCATTTAGTCGGCGTTGGCCGCATAATATCTGCGGACTAGAACGCGCCACTATGGCGCGAAACGCTGCGATTTCTCCTTCCATGACAGTTGATTTGACTTTCCGCACGGCGCCTTGCGAGGATACGGCACCGGTTTTGCTCAGGACGCGTTGAACATAACAACAGTAAAGAATTTTCTGCGTTCAAAATCTGGGCAACACCACCAATCAATCCAAAGATCATCTCCCGGGGGAGGGACACTATGAACAGGTATCGACGAAACGTCGCGGCCGGTGTTTGGCTGGCGGCGACTGCTGCCGTAGGCCACAGCGCCATTGCGCAAGAGGTAGTACCGTATGAGGGCATGTCTACCAAAGAAATGGCCAGCCTTTGTGCCAAGCTGGACGATCCAAAACTTCGCCAACGTATGGACGGACTGCTGACAAGTCTGTTAATCAAGTGCGGTCGAAGCGACGAATTGGGCGGTGTTGAATCCGTCAAATACGACAAGGACAAGTCAACGAATCGCGTGCCGGGTACCGACACGCTCATTAACGACCCGACGGGTGAGTCGGGTCCAACACAAACGCAAAATGAAAACTCGATTGCACGCAGTCCCGTTACCGGCACGCTGTGTTCAGGTTTCAACGATGCCTACTCAGGTGTGGTGACCGGTCAGGGCTTCACGGGCTTTGCGCGCTCCACCGACGACGGTGCTACGTTCACCGACAATGGTGCGTTCGATCCGTCCAGCTCGGGGGACCCCAGCATGATCTGGCGGCAGGCTGACGGCAATTTCTATCTGGCGACCCTGCGTAGTAGCGGCCTCGGCATTTACCGCTCGACCGATGATTGCCAGACGATGAATTTTATCTCGCAGGCCAGCAACACCGGCGACGATAAAGAATTGCTCGCCGTAGACAACAATGTGGGCAGCCCGCACTTCGGACGCATCTATCTGGTGTGGGTCGACTTTGGTCTCGACAATCGAATTTACTCCACGTTCTCCGATGATGGTGTCAACTGGTCGTCGCAACTCGCAGTGAGTGATCCTGGTGTCGGCGTACAGGGCGCATGGCCGGTTGTTGCACCTGACGGCACGGTTTACGTCGCGTGGGTTGGCTTCGGCGGCTCGACGATCGACATGCAAGTCGCTCGTTCCACCAATGGCGGTGTGAGCTATACGCGCACGCCCAACGCATTGACGGCGGGTGCCAACCCGCGCGATCTTGCTGCGACCAATAGCTGCGGTCGCTCGGCACTGAACGGCAACATTCGCTATCTGGCGTCGCCACAGCTTGCGGTGACACCAAACGGCGATCTGCACATCACTTACAGCTATGACCCCGATGGTCTCGACGTCGGCGACACGGTTGACGTGTTCTATCGTCGTTCAACCGATCAGGGCAACACATGGTTGCCAGAAATCCGCGTCAACGATGACAACACGCTAACCGATCAGTTCTTCCCAACCATCAGCGCAGGCCCAACAGGCCGTATCGTGGTGGCCTGGTACGACCGTCGTCTGGATACCGATGACAACCTGTTTGTCGATTATTACGCAGCGATGTCGGAAGACGGCGGTGCCTCATTTTTACCGAACGAACGTATCTCGGATGAGTCTTCACCGATTTACCTCGATCCAGGCCTCGCAACGTGCTATCACGGTGACTACGACCAGCAGCTGCAGACGGCTTCATCGGCATTTCTGCAGTGGTCAGATGACCGGGCTATACGCAGCGGACATAACGATCCGGACGCGTATCTCGATCAAAACATTTTCGAGCCAGACTTCTTCGTGAGCGGTACCGATTCGATCGCGTCGGTCTGTGCACCAGACGATGCCGATTACAACATTGAAGTTGGTCAGTCCTTGGGCTTCTCCGATCCCGTTGGTCTGAGCGCAGCCGGCAACCCACCGGGTACGACGGCGAACTTCAGCATCAACCCGGTTATTCCGGCCGGCTCAAGCGTATTGACCATCGGTAGCACAGCTTCGGGCACGCCTGGTAGCTACGTTATCGATGTAACGGGCACCGCCGGCACCAAGTCACGTGCGGCACAGCTGACCTTGACACTGGCGACGGGCGAACCGACGGCATCGGCGCTGTCCATGCCTGCCAACGGTGCAACTGAGCAGCTTAGCCAACCGACGTTCGAATGGACGGGCGACGCACAAGC
>CAYGSQ010000528.1:0-3026 GCA_964352435.1 uncultured Gammaproteobacteria bacterium
GTGTGGATCAGGCAGGATCAGTCGTTAGTCAACAGTGCAACGGCCAACCGGCTCGACCTCACCGTCTACCGCACGATCATCGACGGGGCTCCACCCACGATGAACGTATCACTGAAACTGGACGTGGCGGGCGACAGTCGCGAGGAAGTCCTGGGCCGACTGCTGCCCGCGGGTTTCGAACCCGCGTTCATGTCGTCACCTTTGCCTGCGCGGCTTGACGCCGACGGCAACCTCCGTGTGCAGGCGCGGCCCGGCACCTGGACGATTGAATTTCGCGCCCGTACACAAGGACCGCTGACGTCGCTCGCCTTTGCGCCCAGCGGTGAATTCTGGCCCGAAGAAGAAGTCTGGAGCTATCGCAGCGCGCCTCGATTGCGCGTGACCGAAGCCACCGCCGACTCACCGGTCGACCCGGCTCAGGTTGGTGTACCGGCCGAAGCTCGCCAACTGCCCGCCTGGCGCATGCTCGACGGTCAGAGCCTGACCATCGAAGAACGTCAGCGCGGCTTCAGTCAGAGCGTCAGCAATCGCTTCACTCTGGCCCGCGAACTGTGGATGGGTTTCGACCGCGACGGCTACATCGCGCGCGACCAGATAGCGGGCAGCATGGTGCGCGACTGGCGGCTCGATCTGAGCGCGCCACTACAACTGCAAAGCGCCACGCTCGCCAGCGGCGAAAATCTGCTGGTCACGCAAAACCCGCAAGACAGCGAACGCCGCGGCGTCGAAGTGCGCACGCCGGCTGTTCAGCTCAATGCTATTTCTCGACTTCAAAAAGGTGCCAACGTGCTGCCCGTCAGCGGTTGGCAAACCAACGTCGCGGGCGTTAACACGACTGTGCACCTGCCACCGGGTACGCGGCTGCTGGCCGCCCCGGGTGTGGACGATTCACAGGGTGACTGGGCCAGCAAATGGAATTTGCTCGATTTCTTTTTGGTGTTGATCGTTGCGGCCGCGTTGTGGCGATTGTACGCGCCGTGGATTGGCGTCGTCGGCTTCTGCGCGTTGGCGCTCAGCGTGCACGAGCCCGGCGCACCCCTGTGGTCGTGGTTGTGGCTGGTCGGCGCGTCCGCCGCCCATCGATTTGTGCCGCCGGGCAAACTCGCGACAGCGGCGGCCGCCTTCCGTGCGCTGGCGCTGCTGGTCTTTGCGGTCATCGTCGTGCCCTTTGCTGCCAACCAGCTCAAGTGGGCGCTCTATCCGCAGCTCGAGTACAACATCTATCAGGCGCAGGTAGCGCCCGGCTCCGTGGCGCAGGTCGACGCGATTGTCATGGACTCAATGGTCGTGCAAGAAGCACCACAATCGCGGGAGGAGGCAGAGGACAACCGGCTTGGTTCACGCGCCGAGAGCAAAGTGCAATCACGCCGTTACTCGGCAAGCTCGGCGCCGCAAGCGCTCAACCGCTACGCCAAGACCAGTCAGGTACAGGCGGGACCCGGTGTGCCAAGTTGGCGCTGGCGCACCCACCGCCTGACGTGGTCCGGACCCGTTGCACCAGACCAAACCCATCGACTGATCGTTTTATCGCCGTGGATGATGAGCGTCTGGCGCGTGCTGATGATCGCGCTGACGCTGGGCGTGGTCGCGCTTGTTTTGCGGCGCGACCTGCCGCTGCCAAAACGGGCAGGACCGGCGGCAACGTCCGCGCTTGCGCTGCTCATGGGTCTGGCGCTGACCGGGCTGCCCGCGCCACACGCGCAGGCGCAAATGCCGTCGCCCGAAATGCTGCAGGATTTGCGGCAACGTCTGTTGCGCAAGCCCGACTGCTCACCCAACTGCATCACCATCGAACGCGCCGCAGTGCGCTTTGACGATCAAACGGCCACTGTCATTCTGGTCGCCCATGCACAAGCACTTGGCACACTCCCCATCCCTGGCGAGTCGACCTCATGGCACGCAACGGAAGTGTCGGTCGACGGCCAGACCAATCCCGGCCTGCTGTTCGACAACGGGCAGTTTTTGCTCAGACTGTCGCCGGGCGTGCATCGGATCATGTTGCGCGGCGCACTGCCCAACGCCAACTCCGTTACGCTGTCGTTCGCGCTCAACCCCTACCACGTCGATGTGGCAGGCAGCGGCTGGGAAACCACGGGGCTTGCCGACGGACGCCTGTCGGGCAGCGCACTCACACTGATTCGTCAACGTGACAGTGCCGAGAATGCGGGCGGGCTGGATGCCATTGACGTCGAACAGTTCCCCGCCTTCGTCACGATCGAACGCACGCTGAACATTGACCTGGACTGGACGGTGACGACGGTCGTGCGACGCGTGACGCCGCAACAGTCGCCCATCAACCTGCGCGTGCCGCTACTGTCGGGCGAAGCGGTGACCACGGCCAATCTCAGCATTCTCAACGGCGTGGTCAGCGTCAATATTCCCGCCGGTCAGGCGCAAACAACCTGGACGTCCACGTTGGAGCGCAGCACGCCCATGCAGCTCAACGCCGCCGGCGATATGCCGTGGCAGGAGCTGTGGCGCATCAACACCGGCGCTAACTGGCGCGTCACACATGAGGGTGTGCCTGCCGACAACGTCGATCCGTCAACGCGCCCCTACTGGCAGGCCGATTTCACGCCGTGGCCGGGCGAATCATTGACCCTGAATATCAGCCGACCAGAAGCGGTCGACGGACCAACGCTTGCCATTGAAGCGGCCCAGCTGAGCAAACAGGTTGGCCGGCGCGGCTCGGAATCATCGCTGTCGCTCAGCTATCAAGCGACCAAGGGCGGACAGCATGTACTGACGTTGCCCGCGGGCGTCGAGTTGGCTGGCGTGCGCGCTGACGGACGCGAACTCGCGGTTGCGCTGGATGGCGATACGCTCACTTTACCGATCGTGCCGGGCGCACACTCCATCAATGTGAACTGGCGAGACACGCAAGGCGCGGGACTGCGCTTGTCGACGGACGCGGTGGACCTTGGCATCGAGGCGGCCAACCTGGCGACCAATCTTTCACTGCCGCGTGACCGCTGGGTATTGCTCAGTCACGGCCCGCGCGTTGGCCCGGCCGTGCTGTATTGGAG
>CAYGSQ010000529.1:0-3022 GCA_964352435.1 uncultured Gammaproteobacteria bacterium
TGAGCACGGAGGCGCCGTCCAGAATACTGAGGCGCGCCTGATGCAGGTGGCCTTGCACGGTACTGCCGCCGGTGACGCCGCTGCCCTCGAAGCGCGTCAGGTTTTGCGCGTCGGTGTTGCTGACATAGACCTTGCCGCTCGTCGGATGGGTGACCATGTTGAACAGCACGGTACCGACGCCGCGATAATCTGCCGTCGTCGCGAAGGTTTGCGCATTGATCGCAAACACATCCTGATCGGGCAGGGAGAAGCGGATGCCGTTACTCCAGTTGCGTGCCTCGTCGTCACGCCACTCGCCCGTGATGGCGTCCTGGCGCACGATCAGGCCGGTTTCCGGTGCCTGGTCACCGTGTACATCGGCCGACGGGCCGGGCAGGCCACCGGGCATCTGACCGCCGGCAAGGCCACCTGGTGAGCTGATACCGTCGCCGTTGCACGGTGCGTTGGCAAAGCCGTTGCACACCGCGCCTTCAGGGACCACGGCTGTCCGGTTGCCGGAGAAAAACACGGCGGCGTAGACCGTGCTGCCGTCGGGGCTGACGGTCAGCGCACGTGGGGTATCGCCAAACAGCTCGATGATGCGCAGTGGCACGCCCCCGGGGCCGCCGCCGAGCGCGGCGGCATCGAACACCCAGACATCGGCGCGGCCCACGCCGGGCGTTGTAAGTTGTGGGTCGCCAGCGCCGGGCACGCCGGCAAGCGACGGGTCGACGCGCTGCTGCCCGCGATGCGCCGTAGCGATAAATGCACGTTGATTATTGTTCCCGGCAAACACGATGCCGCGCGGCTCATCACCGACCAACAGTGTGCGTACCACGCGCGGTGTGCCATCGAGCGACACAATACTTACGCTGTCGGATAAATGATTGACCACCCATGCTTCGTTACCGCGCACGGCCAACGACACGGGCTCTAGCCCAACGCGCACGGATGCGCGATGCACCAGACCGTCCGCGCGTACGTCGAAAATTTCGAGTCGGTTGTCAGGCGTGTTGAGCGAAAGCAGCGTGGAACCATTGTCGGTCAGCATGAGTGGCTGAACCTGCCCCGACTCAAAATGGATAAAGTCGGTGGCGAACACTGTTGCGTGCACACACAGGCCGAGCAGCATAAGTGCGCGCGCAGCGCACTTCGTGCGGAAAATGAGCATAACCAAACCCTCTAAAAATGGCCCGCAAAATTGCCGGGCGAATGGTGCAAAAGGCCGTAAACCGGCGGTGTTTCGCGTGCTGTTCTGTCTTATTGTGCACCAGTATAGCGCGACTTGCCGTCCCGCTCGCTGCATCGATGTGCGCCGTCGTGCCGGCGAGGGTATAATGCGTTATGGCACGTTCTCAGGACAGACCCACCGCGGACGCCGACGAACACACGCAGATCACGCACGTAGGTGACATAGCGAGTGGCGTTGGTGCTAACGCGCCTTATCTCAGCATTGTGCATCCGCGCGATGCCATCGTGTCGTTTGAACTTAACGAAAACGGTTTGATCCTCGGTCGTGGCATCGAAAGTGATGTGCAGTTACCGGCCGGCGTTATTTCGCGTCGTCACTGCAAAGTGAGTTGTGTGGGTCAGTCCATCGTGGTCGAAGATCTGGCCTCAACTAACGGTACCTATCTCGACAACCAACGCATCGAACGCGCATTTTTGTCACCGACAAGTCAGCTGCGCGTTGGCCCGTTTTTGCTCAAGCTCGAGTACAAGGGCTTCATGGAGATCCACGCGCAAAATCAGTTGTTGCAAGCGGCGCGTGTCGACCCGCTGACCAGTGTTGCCAATCGTGGTTGGTTTATTGCTCAGGCTGCGCGTTTGTTGGCAGGCATGAACGATCCGGAGCGACGACTAACGGCCGTGCTGGTCGACATTGATCGATTCAAAAACGTGAACGATCAATTCGGGCATGCGGCCGGTGATGCGGTGTTGCGCGGCGTGGCCGAAGTGCTGGAAGCCGAAAAACACGATCACCATCTGCTGGGTCGCTTCGGTGGCGAGGAATTTGTACTGCTAATGCCTGACACAGAGCGTTCTGAAGCGCTGCTGCTGTGTGATCGTGCCCGTGAAAGTATCGCCAAAACGACTTTTCGCTTTGATGGACTGGGTCTAAACGTTAACGTTTCTATTGGCGTGGCCAGCCGTCGGCAGGCCGATATAGTGAGTCTGGACGGTTTGATCAGCGAGGCCGATGCGGCTATGTATCGCGCCAAGCGTCTGGGCCGTAATCGGGTGTGCTTCTAGCCTGCATTGCGTCGGCGCCCGCAGTCGATGGTTCATGAGTAATGCAGGCTAGCGTCCTGTTTTGCTAGGCGACGTCGTGATCGCTCGCAAAATAATCAATCAGCGGTTCAGGTTTCGCCAGAAAGAAGCCCTGCGCGTAGTCCACGCCCATTTCCTGTAAACGCGTTACCGCGGCCTGGTCCTCGACGTATTCCGCGACGGTGAGTTTGCCCATGGCGTGGGCAATGTCATTGATCGATGCGACCAGCGCTTTGTCGATTGGATCGACCGCCATATTGCGCACAAACATGCCGTCAATTTTGACTACATCAACGGGCAATGATTTGAGATAGGCGAACGACGAAACGCCGCTACCGAAGTCGTCCAATGCAAAGCGACAGCCCAGGTCCTTGAGCGTACGAATAAAATCGGTGGCCTGTTCGAGGTTTGCGATGACGCCCGTTTCTGTAATTTCAAAACAAATGCGTTTGGCCAGCGGATTGTCGCGTCCAATACGGCGAATCAGCCGGGTCAGGAATTCGGTGTCGGTCAGCGACTGACTCGATAAATTGATGCAACACATTTCCAGCTGCGCCTGGGCATCGGGGCGCGACTCAAAAAAACGTATGACGTGATCGCACACCCAGCTGTCGATGCGCACCGCCAACTGATAATTTTCGGCTGCGCGCAAAAACTCGTCGGGTTTTATAAAGGTGTGACCGGTGACGTCCGGCAGGCGTAACAGCACTTCCAGCGCACGACCGGGCATGGGGTTGTGCCCCAGACTGCGGATAGGCTGGCAGAATAATTC
>CAYGSQ010000530.1:0-3018 GCA_964352435.1 uncultured Gammaproteobacteria bacterium
TAGGTTGCTTGAGAGGCACGGCGACGTGTTCTCCAGATGAATGACTGTCCACGACAGAACCCGGCTTATCGGCCAGCTCCTTTTTCGCAGCGTAATCGCGCTGCGTTTTCTTGTGTGACCAGTTTGATCGCTGCTATCGCGATGGGGCTTGTTGGTGCCCGCCGGGGCCAAACCGCGGCCGCCTGGGGTCAGGCTCTTCGCTTAGCTTCGAATGCGCGAACAGCCTGACCCCAGGCGGCCGCGGTTTGGCCCCTCGTTTTTCGTGGTAGCGGAGCGGTGTGGTGTAACTGGGGGTGGGTCCCCGGCTCTGGGCGGTGCCGGGACCGGCGGGCGAGCGCAATCATCACCATGCCGGGTGGTGTGGGAGAGGCCGGTCAGTCACACTGACGGCCTCTATTGCGATTGCATTTGTCACGACAGGTTTAGCTATGACTGCACGCACCGTTACTTTTTATTTCGACGTGATTTCGCACAACGCGTACCTGGCGTTGGCGCAACTGGAGCAACTGGCCGAACGTCACGGTCTGGACGTGGTTCTGCAGCCGGTGTTGTTCGGCGCCATACTCAAACACTACGGGCAACTCGGGCCCGCAGAGATTGCGCCAAAAAATCTGTGGATGATTCGCGACGTGTTGCGCAAGGCCGAGTACTTGGGGTTGACGATTAACCCGCCCGCCTGTCACCCGTTCAATCCTCTGTGGGCGTTGCGTTGTCTTATGACGCAGCCCGACGACGGCGCGCGCCGCGCTATGACGCATACGCTGTTTGACGCGGTGTGGGTCGAATCGAAAAACGTCAGCGACGCCGACGAACTCAAGGGCGTGTTGAGCCGGGCCGGCTACGACGCCGATGCTGTGTTGGCGCGGGCCGCCGCGCCGGACAATAAAGACGCGTTGCGAGCGGCCACCGACAGGGCGATCGAGGCGGGCGTCTTTGGCGTGCCGAGCATGGGCTTCGATGGCGAGATTTTCTGGGGCTTTGACGACCTGCCGGTGCTGGAGGAGGTGCTGGTCAATGGCGACTGCATCGATACAGCGGCCCTCGAGCGTTGGGGCCAGGTAGCCACAGGCGTGGTTCGGTCGCGCTAGCGCCATTTCTGCTAAGGTCCGCAGCAGGCGGATCTTAAATCTTTGATTATTATAATAAAATAAGCCTGGCCCGAGTCTGTCCGCGCAGTGCCACTTCCCGGCCATCATTCTCATCCATTCTGTCGTCAACTCATGCAGCACATAACGAAAATTTTGTAAGTGCATGAAAAGCGTATCGAATGGTGGCCAATAAACGTGCAAAAAAGAGTCTAAGTGCCTGTGCCACGGGCATTTTTCTGTCCAGCGTGTTGACAGAATGTCGCCTGCGTACCTATAGTGTCACATGGTGGTAAAAAGTGGTACGAGATGGGAGCTGTGACTCTCGTTTTTTAGACTCAATATGTTTCGTGGTCCTGACAATCTGACTGTCGACGCCAAAGGCCGTATGCCTTTGCCGTCCAGACACCGTGAGCTTATTCAAGAGCTCTGCGCGGGGCAAATGGTTGTCACCGCCGACCGTGACCGCTGCCTGCTGATTTACCCCAAACCACTGTGGCTTGAGGTCGAGACGAAGATCTCTGCGCTGGCCGACACCAATGCCTATGCCAAAAAGCTGAAGCGGTTGATGGTCGGTAGCGCAAGTGACGTGGATATGGACTCGGCCCACCGCATCCTGATCAAGCCGATGCTGCGCACGTATGCCGGCATCGAAAAGAAAGTTGTGTTGATTGGACAGGGCGGCAAATTTGAGCTGTGGAACGAAGAGCGTTACATGGCCAGCCTTGACGACTGGGGCACGGCAGACCAGGCGCAGGACGAGGCGCAAATGACCGAAGAGCTCGCGCAGCTAACGTGGTGATGCTTGGTTGATGCACATGTGCCGGTGCTTCTGGATGAGGCGCTGGCAGCGTTGGCCGTGGTGCCCGATGGATTTTATGTCGACGCAACGTTTGGCCGCGGTGGTCACAGTGCGGCGATTCTTGAGCAGCTCGGACCAAATGGCCGACTGCTGGCGCTGGATCGGGATCCGGCGGCCATTGCGGCAGGGCGCGAACGCTTTGCTGATGACAAGCGCGTGACATTGGTGCACGCACCGTTTGCAACCCTGGACGAGGCGTTGCGGGCGCGCGGTGGCTACGGCGAGGTCGACGGCATTTTGCTCGACGTCGGTGTGTCGTCTCCGCAGATCGATACGCCGCAGCGTGGCTTTAGTTTTGCGGCGGATGGTCCATTGGACATGCGTATGGACCCGACGTCCGGGATCAGCGCGGCACAGTGGCTGGCAACGGCCAATGAACGAGACATGGTAAGGGTGATTAAACAATTCGGCGAAGAGCGATTTGCACGGCGTATTGCCGGTGCAATCGTGCGCGCCCGGCAAAGCGGGCCTCTCGAAACCACGGCGCAACTCGCGCAACTCGTGGTCGCCGCTGTCCCTGCGTCCCGTGAGCGTATCCACCCGGCCACACGTACGTTTCAAGCGATCCGCATTTATATCAACGACGAGCTCGGGCAGCTGCGTGACGTGCTGCCCAAATGCATCGACGCGCTGCGCGTAGGCGGTCGCTGCGTGGTAATCGCGTTCCACAGTTTAGAAGATCGTATCGTGAAACGTTTCTTTCGCGATCAATGCACGATCGATCCGGTGTTTGCGGGTTTGCCCGTCGTGCCGCCCGACGCCGAGCCGCGTCTGCAAATGGTGGTACGACGTGCGCGTGCAGGCGCCAGCGAAATTGAGCGAAACGTGCGCGCGCGCAGCGCGACGCTGCGAGCTGCGAGGCGCGCACGATGACCTTGCGTGGCTCATTGGTGGCAAGTGCCATGGCGTTTGTGTGGCTGGCATTATTGGGCACCACGCTTGGCTGCGTGTATGCAAAGCATGAAGCGCGCAAACGTTTCATTGCGTTGCGCGCACTGGAGCTTGAGCGGGATCAGCTTGACGTTGAGTGGGGGCGTCTGCGTATCGAGCAAAGCGCCTGGGCGACGCACA
>CAYGSQ010000531.1:0-3013 GCA_964352435.1 uncultured Gammaproteobacteria bacterium
CGACGGCACCCGGACGAATCTGCTCGCGAATCTCTAAAAGGTCGGACGGCGCATCGGCCGTTAGTGCCGCGTCATCATAAAACACCGGCGTGAACCGATTGCGTTCATGAAACCATTTGGCAACGGCCCGCGACGACCGATACGACACATCGAACGGCACGGCGTTGCCACCCTCCGCCGAATAAGCTTGCACGCCTCGCGGCGCAACCAGTTCATCCGCTTGCTCGTCACATACGGCCGCCACGGCGCTCGACAGCCGCAAAAAATTGCCCGAGCAATCGCGCCATTCGTTGGCCGGATCGCGCGTGTAGGGAATTTTCTGCGCTACCAGAGCGTCGACGATAGGACGCAGCACGCCGCGCATATCGCGCAGCCCGCCGCCGCAACGGGAAAAGTAGGTATTTGTATCAAGCAGAACGGGCTCCGGTGGCGGTGCGGGCTCGATGACTTCTGCAATAGCATCCGTGACGTTATCGGGATTGGGCGACGTTGGCGATTCTTTGTCGCATGATGCAAGTAAGATCGCGCCCACAAGCAAAGCGGAACGCACCGAAAAGTTTGTTGTTTGTTTTTTCATAATGCGAGTTTAGCAGCTTTAGGCGAAAACTCGCGGCCTGCAGCGCATGTATGAACATGACGAGAGTTGCGGCGAATGTCATCGGTGTTCCAAGGACCGTCACGCATCCCGAAAACGCCGCGCAGTTTGATACCCATGCGCAATCGTCAAGACCTGTGACCGGCACAATCAGCTAGCGGCAAAGTGCAGACAGGATCCGCGCCTCAATCAATGACGCACTGCGGTTGTAGCTGTTTCGTGACACTTTAAAGTGTGGCTGCCGTGGCGATGCTTGCGAACCTCGTGCTAGCATGTCCGCCAAGTCGCCATACCTAGAAAAATAAAAATCTGGCCTGCTCTGCCTTACATCAAAGGTAGCGACTTCCCCGGTTCGCTCATCTATTGGAGAGGCACATGTCTGGTTTTTCGGTTGGTAAATTTTTTCGTCCAGCGCTGGCATTGGTCAGTGTTACATTAATCGCGCCGGCAACGGTTCAGGCGCAGGAAGCCCCCTTCAACATAGGACTGGTCGGCACCTTCGATCAGGCGGCTAACTATGCGGACGTTTGGGGTGACGGTGATTTCGCCTACCTCGCACGATTCGGCGTCAATGAAATCAACATCGTTGATATTTCCGACCCAACGGCACCGCAATTGGCGGCCACCTATGACACCGGCGTTGGCGGCGCCAGCGCGCAGGACGTAAAAGTCCACGACGGCCTCATGTTCGTTGGCCTGGAGCAGGTCAACCCCGGTGCCCAAATCGTTGACGTGCGCGACCCGTTCAACCCGGTCAAGCTTACCGACATCACGGTGCGCACCGGCGTGCACAATGTGTTTTTTGATCAGGGCTGGTTATATCTGGTCGACAATCAGCAAAATCAGGTCGACATTATCGACCTGCGCACCTACGACCCCGACAACCCGCCGACGGTGATTTCCACCACGGCCTACCGTCTGTTCAATGTGGGCAACCAGTTCGTGCACGACATCACGATTCAGGACGGACGCATGTATGCCTCTGCCTGGGACTCCATTCGCGTTTATGACGTGAGCAATCTGGCCAATCAGGCACCGACCCTGATGGGTTCTGCGCAGGGTAATGCCGTGCATGCGGCCTGGCCCACCGAAGACAATCGATTCGTAGTGGTATCGGAAGAACGCGCTGGCGGCGGGCTGACACTCTACGAGATGGTCGACAATGGCACGACCGTGACGCTCACGTTGCGCGATGCGCTGACGCTTGAAAGCAGCCGTGCATTTAGCGTGCACAACCCGTTGGTTGTGGGCAACACGGTCTATGTCTCCTGGTACACCGCGGGCTTGCAAGTGCTCGAGATCGATCCGGTCACTGCGACCTGGGACGTGGTGGCGAGCTACGACACCTCGGCCCTCACCGGCAACAACGGATTCTTTGATGGCAACTGGGGTGTTTATCCCTACCTTGGCCCGGACCGCATTCTGGCCAGCGACATTCAGAACGGCCTGTTTATTCTTGACGTCGATCCCACGTTGCTGAGTTTCGACTATCCCAACGGCCAACCCGCAACCGTGACGCCAAACGATACCCAGGTCATTCAGGTTCAGATTTCCAACGTGGGTTCACCGCTCGACCCGGCAACGGCTGTGCTGCAGGCGTTTATTGATGATGTCGCCCAAGCACCGGTCGCGCTGACCGACGCGGGCAACGGCCTGTTCGATGGGACGCTACCGGCGGCACCCTGCGGCAGTGTGATCGAATACTTTGTCACCGCAGACAATGCGCAGGGCGACACATTTCGCGACCCGGCCAGCGGCAACTATCGCGTAAATGTTGTCAGCGAAGTCGTCACAACTTTCGACGATGCGTTTGACGGCGACCTTGGCTGGACCGCAACCGCCACCAATCTGACCGCGGGCGCCTGGGAGCGCGGCGTACCTCTGGGCACCAGCGCACAACCCAATGGTGACTGGCCCGGTGACGCAGGCGACCAGTGCTACTTCACAGGCCAGGGCACACCCGGCGGCGGCATTGGCGAAGCAGATGTGGACGGCGGACCAGCCATTCTCACATCGCCTTCCATGGACTTCTCGGCGGGAGATGGTCAGATCAGCTACGTGTACTGGATGTCCAACGATGATAACGACGACAGCCTGGTCGTCGAGTTGTCCAGCAATGGCGGTGCCTGGGTTGAAGCCAGGCGTTACACCGGGGGTGTCGGTGGTTGGGTCAGTGACAACGTGCCGGTCGGTGCAAACGTCACACCGAGTGCAGATGTGCGCGTACGTTTTGTCGTCGCCGACAACCCCAACGATTCGATCACCGAGGCGGCCGTCGACGCTGTACGGGGCGAAGTGTTTGTCTGCGACCTGCCGGTTGATACTGACGGCGACGGTGTTGCCGATGACGTGGACAACTGCACGCAAGTTGCAAATGCCGATCAGACAGACAGCAACGGCGACGGCTTCGGCAACATT
>CAYGSQ010000532.1:0-3004 GCA_964352435.1 uncultured Gammaproteobacteria bacterium
CCACCTATCCGGCCATTCTGGGCATGGCCGAAGCCAAGCGCCGGGCCGATCGGCTCTTTGATGAGGCGTTGGCGGCTCTGGACACGCTGGACCGCGAGACGGCGCCCCTCGCGTGGCTGGCCAGGTACATCGTCAAGCGCGATCATTAATCACCCAAAAGCGCACCACAAGTGTGCGAGCGGTCCGTTTACAATAAAATGTCGCAGTGCGACTATGGTTCGCATGACACGCAGTATAAAAAGTAGCAGCCCGCTCTTCAGAGAACATTTTGACAGCGATGCCTGTGGCTTCGGCCTGGTCGCGAATTTGCATGGTCATGCCAGCCATGAACTGGTGCAGACCGCCGTGTCCGCACTGTGTCGATTGACCCATCGTGGCGCAATCGCCGCGGACGGCAAAACCGGCGATGGTTGTGGCGTCATGTTGGTGCAGCCCGAATCGTTCCTGCGTGCCGTGGCGGTTGAGGCCGATATAGAACTGTTCGAACGTTTTGCCACGGGCATGGTGTTTTTGCCGCACGACAAAGCCGCCGCCGCGCGTTGTCGCGCTGCGCTGGAGCATGAGCTTACTGCGCTGGGGCTCACCTGCCCGGGCTGGCGTGTGGTGCCAACCGACCCCTCACACTGTGGTCAAAGCGCGCTTGAGACGCTGCCACGCATCGAGCAAATATTTGTCAACGGGTCAGAACGAGACGGCCGCATCGGTTTTGAGCGTAAACTTTATCGCGCACGACGCCTGACGGAGAAAGCGCTCTACTCTGAGGATCCGGTGTTTTACGTGGTCAGCCTCAGCGCACGTAACATCGTTTACAAGGGCATGGTCATGCCCGACGCACTGCCGCAGTTCTATCCGGATCTGGCGGACCCGCGACTAACCACCAGCGTTTGCGTGTTCCACCAACGCTTCTCGACCAATACGTTTCCCGCCTGGTGGCTGGCGCAACCGTTTCGACTGCTGGCTCACAATGGTGAGATCAACACGATTGCCGGTAACCGCAGTTGGGCGATGGCCCGCGGCCCAAAACTCCACCCGGAAGATTTCCCGGGCTGGGACGATGTATTACCGCTGGTTGAATCATCGGGTTCAGACTCATCCAGTCTGGACAATATGCTAGAGGGCCTTTTGGCCGGCGGCATGGACGTGCTGCAGGCCATGCGCATTTTGCTGCCCCCGGCGTGGGAAACGGTCGACGCCATGGACCCGGATGTACAAGCGTTTTACGAATTTTTCGGTGCGCATGTAGAGCCATGGGACGGACCGGCTGGCGTTGTTTTGAGCGACGGTCGCTACGCCGCCTGCGCGCTTGATCGCAACGGTTTGCGCCCGGCGCGCTACACGGTGACCGTCGACAATATCGTCACCATTTCATCGGAGACGGGCGTCACCGACGCGCCGCCCAGCCGCATCGTCAAGAAAGGCAAACTGGGCCCGGGCCAAATGCTGGCGGTCGATCTGGTCAACGGTGTCATCATGGACACGACGGCCATCGAAAACGAACTCAAAGATCGCGCACCGTACAAGCGCTGGCTGAAAGATGGCCTGACCTACCTCGATTCTCTGCTGTTCGATTCCGCGCTTGCCGCCGAGCCGATGACACCAGAAACGCTGGCCTGCTTCGAAAAGATGTTCAACATCACCACCGAAGAACGCACCGACGTGCTGCGCGTACTGGCCGAAAGCGAACACGAAGCAGTGGGCTCAATGGGTGACGACACACCCATCGCCATCATGTCTCAGGCCGTGCGCCCGCTGTACGATTACTTCCGACAAAACTTTGCTCAGGTCACCAATCCACCGATTGATCCTCTGCGCGAAAGTGTCGTCATGTCCTTGCAAACACGCATTGGGCGCAAGGGTAATATTTTTTCACCGCATCCCAAGCAAGCGCATCACATCGCGCTGAACTCGCCGGTGCTTTCGCAGAGCAAGCTGCGTCAGATCATGGCGCTCGATGAAGAAGGAATCGAGAATGCCTTCTTCGATCTCAATGTCGCGGACGATGTTTCACTCAGCGACGGCCTGCATGCGCTGTGTGAGGCGGCGGAGAATGCGGTACGCGGCGGCAAGATGGTGCTGCTGATCAGTGACCGCAACGTACGGCCCGGCCATCAGCCAATTCATGCGCTCCTGGCCGTGGGCGCGATCCACCATCATCTGGTTGCAAAAGGCCTGCGCTGCGACTGCAACTTGCTGATCGAAACCGGGACCGCCCGCGATCCGCATCACTTTGCCTGCTTGATCGGCTGTGGTGCGACGGCGGTGTATCCGTACATGGCGTATCAGTGCCTCAACGCCATGCGTCAAACCAACGAAATTCCGCGCGATCAGCCGTGGCGACAACTGGGCCGCAGCTATCGTCGCGGCATCAAGAAAGGCCTGCTCAAGATCATGTCGAAGATGGGCATCTCGACGATCAGCAGCTACCGCAGTGCCAAGCTGTTTGAAGCTATTGGCATCAACAGCGACGTCATTGATCTGTGCTTTCCGGGCATCGTCAGCCGCATCGAGGGTGTCGGTCTGCCGGAGTTGCATCGCGATCAGGCGACGCTGGCCGCGCGCGCCTGGGACCCATCGTGCACACGCGATCACGGCGGACAGTATCGCTACGTTCACGGCGGCGAGTACCATATGTACAACCCGGACGTGGTCGGTGCGCTGCAAGCCGCCGCCATCAGCGGCGAACGCGAGCATTACCAGACCTTTGCGCAAATGGTGAACGACCGCCCATCCAGCGCACTACGTGACTTGCTTGATCTCAAACCGATCGGCGAGCCCATTGCCATCGAAGACGTGGAACCCATCGAAACTATTTTGCCGCGTTTTGAATGCGCGGGCATGTCGCTGGGTGCGCTCTCACCCGAGGCGCACGAAGCCCTGGCCATTGCCATGAACCGACTTGGCGGCCGCTCAAACAGCGGCGAAGGTGGCGAAGACCCAGCGCGTCACGGCACCGAGCGACGCTCCAAGATCAAGCAAATTGCGTCGGGTCGCTTTGGCGTGACAC
>CAYGSQ010000533.1:0-3001 GCA_964352435.1 uncultured Gammaproteobacteria bacterium
TTGGGCGTCGCCATGGGCTGCAGCAGTTGATCCGGTTCGGCGTATTCGACGTTCGGGTCTGCCGCGATCATCGCCAGCTGCTTGTCCAGGTCGTCGACGCGATACCAGCTATCGAGCTTCAATACGTCGGCACCGTTGAACACGCTACGGGCGTAGCGGGCATCCAGGCCCATGGTCTGTGCTACTGCGTTTGCCCGCGCGCTCTTGTCCCCGGTGATGCTGCGCCCGAGCGCACTTTGCGAAACGGCCTGGTCCTTGAACTTCACGATTATCTGGTTGGTATGCAATCCGGCTGGCTGATCTTTTGATGCCGAATTGGCCTGTGCGCCCAGCGACAGCACGCTGGTAGCAAGGATGGCCGACAGGCCCAATGAGACCTGTCGTAGTGTTGGTTTTAGCATGATCAATTCCCCTATGCTCACAATGGTGTTCCCTTTGCCTTGTGGCGCACGATTCGATTGTTGCTGTTTTGTTATGCGGCAAGGCTTCGCGACAGTACTCCGCGTGGCGGATGGCCCGCAACCAAGGGAAAACCCGAGTGGCGACAGGCGCTTGTGAGGTGTTAGGCAGCGTTGGGTGGCCAAGCGAGGCCCGATTGCTTAAGCTTCGCCGCTTCACAGCACGAGGAGTCTGGGTCCATGGCAAACATAATCGACGGCAAGCAGCGCGCCGCAGCGCTGCGCGACGAGGTGGCCGCAGATACGGCCCGCTTCAAAGCCGAGCATGGCATCACGCCGGGCCTGGCCGTTGTGCTGGCCGGTGACGATCCGGCGTCGGAAGTTTACGTGCGCAACAAGGGCGTGCAGGCCAAGGAAGTCGGCTTTGCGTCGTTTACCCACAAGTTTGAGGCGACCGTGGCGCAGAATACGCTGCTGGCGCTGGTCGATAAGCTCAATAATGATCCCGCCGTGCACGGCATTTTGGTGCAGTTGCCGTTACCCGATCACATTGATGAGCAACTGATTATCGATCGCATTCATCCAGACAAAGACGTGGACGGATTTCATGTGATCAACGCCGGCCGCCTGGCCGTGGGGCAGGACGGCTTTGTTCCGTGCACGCCGCTGGGTTGCGCGATGATGATTCGCGATTGCGGCGAAGACCTTTCGGGCAAGCACGCCGTGGTGGTGGGGCGCTCTAATATTGTGGGCAAACCCATGGCCGCGCTGCTGCTGCGCGAGAATTGTACGGTGACCATTGCTCATTCCCGCACTCGTGATCTGCCGCAGCTGTGTCGCACGGCGGATATTCTGGTTGCGGCGGTTGGTCGCCCGCACATGATCGAGGGCGACTGGATCAAGCCCGGCGCTATCGTGATCGATGTGGGCATCAACCGGATCGACAAGGACGGCGGCGGCACGCGCCTGGTTGGCGATGTTGATTACGCCGCGGCGGCCGAGCACGCGGGGTACATTACGCCGGTACCCGGTGGCGTCGGCCCCATGACTATCGCCTGCTTGCTGAGCAATACCTTGCAGTCGGCGATCTGGCACGCCAACGCGTAGGCACAACCTACTCGGCGTAGCCGATGGTCAGTTTGCGATCCAGTACTTTTTCAAGTTGCAGCGGCCACCAGCCCTGCGCATGGGCCATCGCTTCTTCCAGCGGCATGCCTTCCTCGTTGATCAGGTAGGCGATGGTGATGACCGACGCGCGCCAGCCCCCGGCACAGTGCAGCAGCACTTTGTCCGAACCCTCAAGTGCACTGCTCAGTGCGACCGCTTGCTCCGGCGTATAGCCAAAATCGTCGCCGCCCACGGGGATCTGCGCATATGCGATGCCAAGGGCTGCGAGTTCGTCGGGCTCGTTGAAATCCACCTTCGCCATTTCGTCGGGCGTGCGGAAGTTGATCACCTTCGTGAAGCCTGCGTCCTTGAGCGCCTGCAGATCACGTAGCTTGGGTTGCGGGCCAATGACGTAACGTTCGTCAACGACGTGGGCTTCGTCCTGCAGGTAGGGCTTGATGTCTTCGGTGGGCGCAGGCGCGGGTGTGCTGGCACAGCCGGCCAGGGCGCAGGTCAGTACAGTGGCCGTTAGCGTTCGGATTGTCATGGGCAGCTTCCTGTCGTTGGCTCGACCAGTAGACTACCCGAGCGGTGCCCAGGTTCCCAGTCAGTCTTCGGGCGTGCCGTGCCGCAGCGGCACATTGGGCGCGTCTTCTTTTTCCGGGCATTCGCCCATGCGGGTGACCATGTTGCCGTAGGCCTTGGCCAGTGGCGCGGCACTGATGCCGTGCAGCAGCACGCTGAGCGCGACGGTGACGACCGTAACCGATACCAGGCGATGCTCGTGCAGCATCCCGGCTTCTTCAAGAATGACGAGTAAAAACAGTATGGACGCAAGTCCGCGCGGGCCAAACCAGCCCAGGAAAAATGACGTTGGCAGACGCACGCCGGTGCCCAGCAAAGACAGCCAGACGGGCAGCATACGCAACACGGTCAGGCTTGCCAGTGCGTAGAGCACCGTTGTGAGGTCAACATGCACCAGTCCCTGCGGTAGCAATACCGCACCGAAAATCAGGAACGTGATGAGCGTCAGAAGCTGACCTTCGCCCTCCATGAATTCGAACAGGAATTCGCACTCGTGCTTGACGACGTTGCCAAACGTCATGCCGGCCACGAAGGCGCCGATAAAGCCGTTGCCGCCAGCCAATTCGGCGAGTGAGAAGCTCAGCAGAATCAAGGCCAGAATACCGATGCCCTGAAATGCCGTTGTGGCGAAGCCGCGGACGATGGCGGCGTCCATAAGACGGGCCCCCACATACCCCACGGCGCCGCCGACCAATGGACCGAGAATCAACTGCGCACTGACAAACGATGCCCAGCCTCCCGCGCTATTTGGCCCATGATGTGCACCCGCCAGTGCCGCGAACAGCAGTACGGCCGGCAGCGCGACGCCGTCGTTCAGCCCGCTCTCCACGTTGATGGCCTGGCGAATACGGATGGGCACATGTTTAGAGGTGACGACCGCCTGACCAAGTGCTGCATCGGTGGGTGCGAGA
>CAYGSQ010000534.1:0-2998 GCA_964352435.1 uncultured Gammaproteobacteria bacterium
GCACTAGCTGCAAACTGTGATGCAAACCCCGCCCTCGTGGCGGGGTTTGTTTTTGCTGGTTTCTTTTTCGGATTAGAAAATTCGAATTTTCGTTGGCACTGGGTACACGTTTGTTTTCGCTATTGCTTTGCAGCAAGCCTTCCGTGATTTACATACGTAGTGTCTGGGCTATACTCGGCCAACTTGCGCGATGGGTGCGATAAAAAAATAACCCCTGTAACGCGCGAAACTCCTTTCGAACAAAACTCGTCATTTGAGAAAATCATGGCTTCTGTGGAAGCTTCAGGGGGATATATGAGATTACATAGCAAATGGGTTGCGGTGTTGGCAGCGACAGTGCTGTTACCCGCAGTGTCGGCCACGGCACAGCGCATGCCCGAGCCTAATATCGATCAGACACGTGGTGCCGACCAGTCGGTCAACTACGAGCGCTTGATCAAATACGGCAAATGGGATGATCGCAACTACGCGCTCAGCAAAGACGATCTGAGTTATTTGTCGGCCAACGAACACGAGCTGGGCAACCAGATCCCCGCGTTTTTCCGCGTCGAGCTGCGCAAGGCGTGGCCGCATTTGCAGAAAACCGGCCCAGCGCAATACCCGCGTGCCGCATGGCAAATGTTCCGCATGAAATACGGTGGTTTTTTACGTGATGGCAAAACTTATGGTCCCAAGTGGGGCGTAGATCGGCTGGCCGATTTCCGCGCGGACAACGAACTTCAGCTCAATCAGGTGCTGGGCGCCAACGAACTAACGGTTGAAATCAATCCGTCAAACCCCGACCGCGTTATTGCCGGTTCAAATAACAATGGCGGTCAGGAAATGTATTTCTCGGCTGACGGTGGTTTGAGCTGGACCATTCAGGGCACATTGCCCAATACCTGCTGCGATCCAACGGTGGGCTGGTCCAGTGACGGCACCATGGCCTACGCGGCGGCATTGTCTGGTCCGATTGGTGTCAGCTTCTGGCGTTCATTCGACCAGGGTGAAACCTGGGTTGATCGCATCGATCTGACACCCAGCGGCAGTGACAAAGAATGGCTGCACGTCGACATCTCCGACGCGTCGCCTCATCAGGACAACATTTACCTGACCTGGCACAACGGTAACGTCATGCAGTTCGCGCGCTCGACTGACATGGGCGCTAACTTCGACATCACCGCTTTCGGCGCCGCGCCGCGCGGTATTGGTAGTGACATCACGACCACCAACAATGGCGATGTTTACTATTTCTGGGGGGCCACGGGCAACTCCACCATAGAAATGCTCAAATCAACCGACGGTGGTGCAACGTTCGCCCCGTCGTCGACGGTTACGGCGACGAATGCCTCCTTTGACTGGCCTGTGCCGTCGATGGAATCACGTCGCGCGTGGATCTATGCTTCGACCGACGCTGACCGTTCCGGCGGCGCGTTTGATGGCAGTGTGTATGTCGCATTTGCCGATACGACGGGTCCGGAGAGCGGCGTTGCCGCAAACAACCACACGGTTGTGAACGTCTATTACTCACGTGATGGCGGCGCAACGTGGAACTTCAGTAACCCGCATCCAACGGCCGACTCTCTCGAAGTCGATCGCTACAATCCATGGATGACGGTTGACGAGTTCGGCACCGTGCACACGGTGTTCTATGACACCCGCAACTCGCTGAACCGTACGGGTGTTGACCTGTACTACGCGTTCTCGCTTGACGGCGCGGTGACCTGGAGCGTGCCAGAGCGCGTGAGTTCGGCTACCTCGGCCAACTTGACCGATGGTCAGGAGTGGGGCGACTACAACGGTGTGTCGGTTGTCGGTGAGAAGATTGTCACCGTCTGGACGGATAACCGTGACGGCCCACCGAACCAGAAAGATGGTTTTGCCGCGACACTGGCTAACGCCGGTGCCGCCCCAACATTCACGCTGGGTTCGCAGGGTGCTGGCGGTACCACGCAGCAAGTCTGCGCGCCTGGCGACCTGAACGACATCACCGTGGCCGTGGGCCAGATTCAGGGCTTCACGACGCCGGTCAGCCTTAGCTACACCGGTTTGCCATCAGGTTTCTCGGGCGGCTTCTCAACCAACCCGGTTGTGCCTGCGACACCCGCCGGTACCTCAATCGCGTCGGTCAGTGTGGCGGGCGCTGTGGCGGGTGATTACAGCTTCGCCATTACCGGCACGGCTGCGGGGGTCGACGCCAGGAATGTGGGCGTTGACGTGTCGGTTTTCACCGACGAGCCCTCAGCGGCCAGCCTGATCGAACCGGCAGATGGTTCGCCGGGCGTACCGACCAGCCCAATTTTCTCCTGGGCACCGGTTGCACAAGCGGCCAGCTATCTGGTGGAAGTCGACGATGACCCGGGCTTTGGCAGCGTTGATTTCTCGACGACCACAGCGGCGAACAGCGCAACGCTTGATAGCGTTTTGAACCCAACCACGACGTACTTCTGGCGTGTCACGGCGTCCAACCCCTGTGGTGATGGTGCGGTGTCTGCAGCCAGCAGCTTCACGACGCTGGCCGAGATTTGCCGCGCACCAAACGCGCCGATTCCGGATGTGGGCAGTGACACCGACGCAAGCATAGTTGCGATCGGCGGCACGATCTCGAATCTGGACGTGCGTATTGTGTCAACACACACCTGGGTCGGCGACGTGACCTTTGCGCTCACGCACGATGACACAGGTACGACCGTTCAGCTGCTGGATCAACCCGGCGTGCCGGCCAGCCAGTTTGGTTGTGATGCCGAAGACATCGACGCTGTATTTAGTGATGACGGCGTCGTGGCCGCGGAAAACCTCTGTGGTTCGGCACCAGCTATTGGTGGCATTGTGTCACCAACCGAAGCCCTGGCGGCGTTTGATGGCGAAGACATTGGTGGGACCTGGACGCTGACGTTCACGGACGAAGTTGTGGACTTCGTGGGCACGATTGACGAATGGTGTCTGCTGCCAACGCTCGCCGCTGGTGCGGACTCTGACGGCGACGGCGTCGCTGACGATGCAGATAACTGCACCGACG
>CAYGSQ010000535.1:0-2997 GCA_964352435.1 uncultured Gammaproteobacteria bacterium
GGCACGATCATCGAAGCGCTCGGCGACAAGGGTGGTCAGCTGCTTGACCTGCAGCCCGACAGCCGCGGCCGCGTGCGTCTCGAGTATTTGATGCCGGCACGCGGCCTGATTGGCTTTCAGACCCAGTTCAAAACCATGACGTCCGGTAGCGGCCTGTTGCATCACGTGTTTGACCATTTCGCGCCCGTGCGTCCCGATTCGAATAATGATCGTGGCTATGGCGTGTTGATCTCGAACAGCACCGGCAAGGCGCTGGGCTTCGCTCTGTTCAATCTGCAGGAACGCGGACGCTTGCTGGTAGAGCCCAGCACGCAGGTATATGAGGGTCAGATTGTGGGTCGCAATCGCCGTGAAAATGATCTGACGGTGAACCCGACCAAAGGCAAACAGCTGACCAACGTTCGGGCGTCCGGTACGGACGAAAAAATTCGTCTGACGCCAGCACTGGAGCTTAGTCTTGAGCAGGCGCTTGAGTTTATTGCGGATGACGAGCTGGTTGAAATTACGCCCGTGGAAATCCGGCTGCGTAAGCGGCACCTGAAAGAGCACGAGCGCAAGCGGGCATCACGCTCGGCCTGAACCCAGGGTGCCCTGCGTCGGCGGCCTGAGCCTAGTTTCGGTCGTCCTGCGTTGAGCGTGTGCCGCGCGAAACAGGCGCGCTACGTGGCACGCTACGTGGCACGCTTCGCGGAGAGACGCTCCGCGTTGTGGTGGGGCCGGGCCCTGAGAACCGCTCGCTGGTTTGGCGTGGGTCATAGGCGCCAGGAATCTGCCACGCATCAACGGCCGCGATCGGTCGTCCGGTGACCTGATCAATGTAATAAAAACGGTTGTTGCCGCGGCTGACAGCAAGCTCCATGTCGTTATAATTGCCGTCACCGATGACTTCGGTCGGCACCAGATAGGTCAGACGGCCTTCTTCATCCACGGTCGCCTTCGCGCCGCTACCCCAAAAATCGTCGTCCATCAGAGCGGCAATTTTCTCTTCGGTAAACACCGTTTTGCCGCTGGCGGCCGCCACTTCGGCCGCAGATTTTTGGCTTCTTGTAGCATCTGTGGCGGACGGTGCGCTGGCGCAGCCGCTTGCCAACAGAACAGCTGTGCCAAAAAATGCTACAGAAAGTTGCTGTAAAGGGTTGTTCATAATAGGTTTTATTCCCAAATCGCCTGAAGACGCCAAACCGCCTGTCGCGGGCAGGTTATCCGATAAGACTGCCAAAATCGAGCACAGTTCTGTAGGAAATAGTCACAATTGCGAGACTTTTCAACCCGGTCGTTGTGTGACTGGCGTCACATTTGCGTCTCATGAACGGCGATAAACTCCAGTATGTGATTTGGGACTTTTTTCCCAATCGCATAAGACAGTTGTTAAATGGGGTAACGCAGTGAACGCACAGTTGCGGACCGGCGCTGAATCATCGGCCGCCACGGGTCCAGTCACATCGAAGCCAGCTTCGTCAGATGCCGCCGAGCATCTGTCTGACGGCGTATGTGTGGTCGACAGCCGTGCACTGGACGCGCTCGATCAAATTGAAGACGCCGTAGTCGTGACCGATTCCCATCTGCGGATCCGCTATCTGAATGCCGCGGCAACGCGTTATTCCGGGTGCCAGGCTGGTCTCAACAATCGGGCTCTGACCCAGGTACTGCCAATATTCGACCACGCTGAACGCGCATTGTTTGCCCAACAAGACGACGGAAGCATGGCATATCCGACCACCACCAAATTGTGTACCTTGCGCGTGCCGGATCAGCCGCCGCGCCGGGTGCAGGTGACGACAACGCCCGATAAGAGCACGGCGGGCGATGCAGATGGCTGGACAATCGTCATCAGCGATCGTACCCGTGAAACCGGCCTCGAGCGCCGTCTGGAACATCAGGCCAGCCATGACGCGCTGACCAATCTGCCGAATCGCAGAGCGTTCGAGCGCAGCGTTTCGCAAGCACTGCAGGTGTGTCAGGAAGTACCCGACATCAGCTGTGCCGTGCTCTATCTCGATATCGACCTGTTCAAAATTATTAACGATACCTGCGGTCACGCCGCGGGCGATCAGTACCTTATTGGACTGGCCGATGCGCTACGCAAACGTGTCCGCGACAGCGATGTGCTCGCCCGACTGGGTGGTGATGAATTCGGCATTTTGCTGCATGGCTGTACGGTGGACCATGCGCTCACTATCGCTGGCGACCTGCGCGATATGATCAAACATCTGGACTGCGTGTGGGAGGGCGAGCATTACCGCCACACCGTCAGCATCGGTGTCGCGCCGATTGACGGCGCAGACCAGACCGTCTCCTCGGTGCTCAGTGGCGCTGACCTGGCCTGTTTCGCGGCCAAGGATCGCGGGCGCGATCGGGTTGAGGATTATGGCCACGGTGCCGTACCGGAACGCGAGGCACAAATGCACTGGGTGTCGCGCATCGCGCGTGCCTGTGAAGACGGTCGCTTTGTCTTGTATCAACAGCCCATCGTACCTTTGGTGCAAAGGGCCGACACGCGTCCACATTACGAGCTGTTGCTGCGTATGGTTGAACCTGGTGGCAAAGTTATTATGCCCGGCGCCTTTATCCACGCGGCGGAGCGTTACAATATTATGCCGCGCGTGGATCGTTGGGCGGTGCACCACGCACTCTCGAAATTGGTCTGGCGCGAGAATATGGCGCCCGCGGAGCCCTATACCCTGTCGGTCAACCTTTCCGGTACCTCGCTGAGCGATTCAACTTTCCGTCGCTTCGTTATCGACCTGCTTGATGCGGACCCGATTGCGGCCAATACCCTTTGTTTTGAGGTCACCGAGACGGCGGCGATTGCGAACATCGGCCATGTGGCGACCTTTATGCGTGAGCTGCACGATCGCAATTGTTTGTTTTCGCTGGACGACTTTGGCACCGGACTGTCGTCCTTCGCCTATCTCAAGGATCTGCCGGTGGACTATCTCAAGATTGATGGCCAGTTCATCCGACAGCTTTTGACGGACAAGGCCAGCGGCTCCGTGG
>CAYGSQ010000536.1:0-1458 GCA_964352435.1 uncultured Gammaproteobacteria bacterium
CGGCGCGCAAACCCGTCGGATAACTGATGGGCGTAATCGAGCGCGGCGGCGGGGCCGCCGCCGCTTCGCGGGTCGCGACGGAGGCGCCCTGCGCCGCTGCAACCGCTGCCTGCACTGGCCGCGGATCGGCTGACGTCGCAGGTGACGTCAGCCTTCCGGCGCCAAAACCTAAAGCCGCGACCAAGGTCAGAATCAAAATAGTCCGTGCCATCGACGGCGTCCCTGTTTGCCTGCGATGACCCCAGTGTAGCGCGGTCTGCAGCGCCCGCGCCCGCTTAGTGAGCTGCGAGGAACGGAAACAGTATCTCGTTGAACTCGATTTTTTCGGCCTTGCCCGCAACCACGTGCGCCACGTCGGGCATGGAAACGCCCGTTGCATTGGGCAGTCCCTGCTCCAGCGGCATCGTGGTGCGCGGTCCGGTGATCTGGTCCTGACCTGCATGCAGTACCAGGGTCGGGCAGTGAATGTTTTTGAGTTCGCTGCGAATATCATGGCCGAGGCAGGCCTCAACAAACCTCAGATGCGCGGTCAGGTTACCGTTGAGCGCGCCCCAGACGCCGTCCAGGCCCAGCAATTTTTCGCGGTTCGCTTCGTAGTAGTCGGCGCGGAATGACCACACGGCAACCAACTCCTGGAAAGGCAAAAATCCCGCGTGGCGGTGCATGTTGCCAAAAGCATTGAGCTGGTCCGTCAGGACTTTGTCCGAGTACACCCAGCAGCCCATGTTGACCATGCAGCGCACCAGGTCGGGTCGCTTGAGCGCCACGTATTGGCCGATGCACGCACCAATGCCAACCAGTCCCACAAACTTGACCTTGGTCCAGCCCAGATGATCGAGCAGGCCAATCATGTCGTCGGCATAAAGCTCTGTGCTCGGCGTGACGGACAGGTCGTCGTCCGACTCACCGATGCCGCGGTAGTCAACGATCAGTACCGCGTGATCGTCGGTAATACCGCGCGCCAGATACTTGTGTCGACCGTGGCAAAACGTATCCCAGCCGCCGATGTAGACGACGGGTTCACCTTCACCGTGAATCTCGTAATACATCTTGTGGTTATTAATCTGGGCAATAGGCATGAAATGTCCTCAGGCGCGCTTGGCGGCCGGTGTCAGTGTATTGAGATGCTTAAGTACGTCGGCGAGTGACACGACGTCGGCATAACGTCTGCCCACATCGCGCAAATTGTCGTGGTGCGGGCCCTCGTCCATGTCGCCGCAGCAGTCTTCGGGCACGATGGTGCGATAGCCATAGGAAAAGCTGTCGATGATCGAGGCGCGCACGCAGCCGCTGGTGGTGCAGCCGGTGATAATGGTCGTGTCGATGTTGTGTTTGGTCAGCCACGTGGCCAAGGGCGTCAGGAAGAAAATCGATGGAGCTGTTTTCGTGAATTCGAAAATGTAGTCGGTATCTGAAATCCGCGGATCGATCTGGGTCATTTCGTGGCCGCGATAGAAG
>CAYGSQ010000536.1:1468-2989 GCA_964352435.1 uncultured Gammaproteobacteria bacterium
CGATAGAAGCTGCCGTCGTACAGCGATGAGATTTTCCAGTAGCTCATGTCGTCGCGGTTTTTCCACGCAACGCGACAGGACGCGATCGGCACGTTGTGCGCCTTGGCGGCCGCGATCAACGTGGCGGTGTTTTCGACGGCGCGTTGAACGTGCGGGGATTGGCCCATCGGGCTGCTTGGGTCAGTAAATCCGCGCTGCAGATCGACCACCAGCACGGCGCAACGCTTGCCAAAACCAATGTTCTCAGTGCCGTAGCCTGCCTGTGAAAACTTGTCCATCGTCGTCTCCCGATCGCCGTGCCGGATGCACGGGACACCCATTTGAGCTAAATTGTCCGAACATTTCAAATCGCAGCGGGCCGCACTTATGAAACCGACCTTTGTAGACGCATTCAGCCAGAAAGTGGACGTGCATCCGTCCGATACCGCGCTGGTTATTGTCGACATGCAAAATGCGACCGGTAACCGCGCGATGGGTCTTGGGGCGCTACTGGCGGCCGACGGTCGCGCGGCCGATGCGGCCTACCGCTTTGATCGGATAGATCAGCTTTTGGTGCCCAATATCGCGCGTCTGGCCGATGCCTGCCGAGCCTGCGGCGCGCCGGTGCTCTACGTGACCTATGGCGCGAATATGCCCGATTGCTCCGACGTGCCGGCGCACATGGCCCCGATCGTCAAAGCGACCAACAACATCGCGGGGCAGCCCGAGCATGAGATCGTCGCTGCATTGACGCCGCAAGCTGGTGAACTAGTGCTCAACAAGACCACGCAAGGGGCGTTTCGATCGACGGGCATTGACTCGCATCTGCGCGCGATGGGCATCAAAACGATTATTGCCGTGGGTGTGTCCACCAACAACTGCGTCGCGATGACGGCAATGGAAGCCTGCGACAGTCAATATGGCGTCGTCCTTGTCAGCGACGCCACGGGTACCGACAGCGACGAGATGCAGGATGCGACTCTCAATATGCTGCGCCGTTTGTGGGCGCGCGTGCTGACCACCGACGACGTGATTGAGCAGCTGCACGCGGCGGCCAAGTCCTGAACGACGAGGCGGTCTCACCGGCCGCGCAGTTCACCGGCATTCTTCTGATTGTAGGCGGCTCGGTGCTGCTGGCAGCGAAGGGTATCTTCGCCAAACTCCTTTATGCAAAGGGTCTGGGCTTTGAAACCGTTGTCGCGACGCGGGCACTATTAGCGATTCCGGGCTTCGTCCTGATCGCGCTGATGAGCGCCGGTCCTGCGCCGCTGCGTCTGGCCAGTCGGCGTGATCTGCTCGGCGCCGCCGCGGCGGGCATCGTGTGCTACTACTTTGGCGCCAGCATGAACTTTTTCGCGCTGACGCTGATCGATGCGAGTGTCGAGCGCGCCATTTTGTACAGCTATCCCGCGATGGTTGTGCTGGTTGCCTGGTTCATGTCGCGCATTCGCCCAAGCCCGCTGACGCTGTACGCAGTGGTCGGTACGTTTGTCGGTATCGTGCTCGTGGTGGGTGTTTTACGCCCCGGTCTGGCGCCGCAAA
>CAYGSQ010000537.1:0-2983 GCA_964352435.1 uncultured Gammaproteobacteria bacterium
GGATTGTCGCTGGCTCAGCCGGTTTTGTTGGAGGCTTGGCAGGCGCTATTGTAGGCTCAGGATTGGGCTAATCTTAAGATTACAGACAAGGAGAGACGACTATGGGAGACGAAAAAAGCGCCCCAAATCAGGCTGCACAACCGCTAAACCCGGCGCCAGGACACCATGGCACGCAGGATGAGGACGATGCTGGCACCGTGACAATTCCGGACGCAACGCCCCCATCTCCAGACAATTCGAATTAACTTCACGCTGAAGTGAGGGAATCTGAGGCCTGTTGTCGCTGTTAAGAATATTACAGCGACAACGGGCACGAGTGCGTGGCCGGTGTCGCCCCACCGCGACCGGAGCATGCCACCCATGGCCAAACCAAAAACAATACGAATCCGCCCATTCTCACTGGGGCAACCATCAGGAAAAGAAGGGCCTAACGATCCCCGCCTGAGCATCGAGATCGACGGCCGTATCCTGCCGCTGACCAAATTCGTAGAAATTATCGGTGAAATCGTACCCGAGAAGAACTCGGTGTGGCGGCGCGACAGCGCCTGAGGCTGCGACCTATTTGACGACCCGCAACGTAGGCTTGGTCTCACTGGGCGGCTGCGGATCGGAATCGCCCTCTTCCCCGGTGAAGATCATGCCCTGACCACTTTCCTTGGCGTAGATGCCAAGGACTGAGGCGGGCGGCACGAAGACCTGCTCCACCGCGCCATGAAAACGCGCGGTGAAGCTGAGGAAGTCGTTGTCAATGCGCAACTGGTCCGTGGCGCGTGGGCTGATATTCAACACGATCTTGCCGTCTTCTATGTGCTGCGTCGGCACACTTACGTCCTCCATGGTCGCATCGACCACGATGTACGGAGTCTGATCGTTGTCGACCATCCACTCGTACATGGCGCGCATTAAGTATGGGCGCCGAGACGTAAAATCCTGGTCACTCATTTAGAGGACCCGCATCTCCTGCTCAAGCTCGGTGAGGCTCTTGCGGAAAGATGGACGCGAGAAAACACGCTCGCAATAACCGTCGATCGCCTCGCCTTCTGAACCCAAATCAATGCCGTAGTGCTCCAGGCGCCACAGCACCGGGGCAATACTTGCATCGACCAGCGAAAATTCGTCGCTGAGGAAGAAATTGCGCGACGCAAACACCTCGGAGCTGGCCAGAATACTCTCACGCAAGATCTTGCGTGCGCGCACCGTACGTTTCTTGTCGGCAGCGCTTTCGATTTCATCGACCAGCGAATACCAGTCCCGCTCAATGCGGAACAGGGCCAGACGGAACTGAGCCCGCGTGACGGGATCAACCGGCATCAGTGGCGGGTGCGGGAAGCGCTCGTCCAGATACTCGACGATGACGCGTGAGTCGTACAAGACCAGCTCGCGATCGACCAGAGTCGGGACACTGTGATACGGATTCAGGTCCATCAGATCTTCAGGCAGAGACGGACCGTCAACGTCGACGATCTCGACATTGATGCTCTTTTCGGACAAAACAATCCGGGTGCGATGACTATGGGGGCACGTAGGACGCGAAAACAACGTCATTACCGAGCGTCTGTTGGCAATCAGCGCCATGGCAAACTCCTGATCTTTATTATAAAAACCCCGGCCGTGGGAGGGCCGGGGTACATGTGCGGGGTAGGCATCCGGCGGATTTTAACACGACCTGAGCCTTGCCGGTGGGCGAATGCCCATAGAATTTGCGCTTGCCTAATGGATGTCTTTCCAGAATTCCTGTTTCAGCGCGTAGGCCAGCACGAACAGCAGGACCAGATAGGCCAGAACCTTGATGCCCAGACTGCGGCGCTGCATCTGCATTGGCTCGCCGATGTAATCCAGGAAATTGACCGTATCGCGGACGAATTCCTCGTACTCCACCGGAGTCAGGGAGCCCTCGGTCAGCTGCACCAGTGGACTGCTGTCGTCACCGTGGCCGGCGTCTTCGTGGTCTTCACCGTGATGGTCGTCAGCGCCCTTGAGTCCCCGCAAGCCTTGCAGATCAGCCAGCACGTGTGGCATGGCGGCCCCTACGAGCACCAGATTGTTGACGCCCAGCTCGCGGCTCGGATCCGCATAAAACGCCATCAGGAACGAATAGATCCAGTCTGCGCCTTTCGAACGGCCGGTTAGCGACAGATCAGGCGGTACCGCACCAAACCACTGCTCAGCATGTTCATCCGTCATGGCTGCGCTGACCGTATGGCCAACCTTGCCCTGCCCGAACATGAAGTTCTCGAGCACCATGTCTTCTGACAGCTCCAGGTCTTCGGCGATCCGGCTGTAACGGACGTACTTGGCTGAATGGCAACCCGCGCAATAGTTGAAGAAATTACGCGCGCCACGTTGCAGCGAGTTGATATTGCCCACGTCGTTGTCAGCGTGGAGCGCAAAGCCGCCACCACCAGCCGCATTGGCCCCCATCGAAAGGGCCATAAGCGCCGTCGCCACGACCGAGATCAAAGTTGTCTTATTCACCATCATTACTCGCTTACCCATGGTCCGTCACCCGTTCAGGCACCGGCTTGGTCGTACCCATTTTCGAGAAAAACGGCAGGCCAATGAAAAACGCGAAGTAGACCACCGAGAAGAATCGCGCCAGGTTTGTGAACAGCGTGGTAGCCGGCTGCAGACCGAGCCAACCCAGAGCCACAAAACTGATGGCGAACATGCCCAGCATAAACTTGTTGATGAAGCTCTTGTAACGAATAGAGCGAACCGGACTGCGATCAAGCCACGGCAACAGGAACAACATCACAATGGCTGCCCCCATCGCGACCACACCGAGGAGCTTGTCGGGGACGGCGCGCAAGATGGCGTAGAACGGCGTGAAGTACCACACCGGTGCAATGTGCTCCGGCGTCTTCAGCCGGTTAGCTGGCTCGAAGTTAGCGTGCTCGAGGAAGTAGCCGTTCATCTCCGGCGCAAAGAACACGACGGCAGCAAACAGCGCCAGGAAGACGACCGCCCCGATGATGTCTTTCAC
>CAYGSQ010000538.1:0-2981 GCA_964352435.1 uncultured Gammaproteobacteria bacterium
CGCCTGCACCACTCGCGGCGGCAATTCTTCGAAGGTCACCGGAATGCGTCTTTTGTCGCCAAACTCGGCCATCAGGCGCCCATCGCGCGTGAAAATGCGCAAAGGCACCTGCAACCTCACGTGCCGAAACTCCGCTACGTTAGGCAAGGTGGGCGCTAAATACACGTAGGCGACCAGCATGGCGAGGATGCCAAACAGCACGCCTGCGGCCCCCAGAGCGGCCAAAAGAGCAGTAATTCGAAGTGTAATTCGCATAGCGTTTACGGGTGACCCCAAAGATCAAAAATGCAGCAGTGGATTATATGACTGCATAAGTGTGAAAAAAATCACATTCGCCTTCTGTCTAGATTGTTATAACGTACTGCGTAACGCGTCATCCCTTATGTCAGGTGTTCTGATTTTGCGAGCTGTGCGAAGGGCCACCGGGCAACCCCGGCTGCCGGCCGCGCAGAATGTGTGTCAGATCACATTACATATCAAAAAATTATTGTTATATAGTTGACTAGCGGCAGTGAGAAGATAGACTATCTTGTCCCCGCAAGTCACGGACTCAAAAAGGAAAAAATGTGGTTTTTTCCCCTACGCAAAAACCGTTGCTGGGGCTTGACATAACCACGTCATCGGTAAAGCTGATCGAGCTTTCGAAGAGCGGTAACTCCTACCGCGTCGAATCTTTCGCAGCTGAGCCGACGCCGGTCAATGCCATCAACGAAAAAGCTATTGTCGACGTCGAGGCGGTGGGTGAAGCCGTCCGTCGCGCCGTCAAACGCGCTGGTGCGCGCAGCCGCTTTGCCGCGGTCGCGATCAGTGGCGATGCTGCTATTACTAAAGTGATCCAGATGCCCATCTCGTTAAAGGATGCGGAACTGGAAGGCCAGGTTGAGCTGCAAGCCGATCAGTACATCCCGTTTCCGATGGAAGAAGTCAGTTTCGACTTTGAAGTCATCGGGGCCTCGGAAAAAGATCCTGAAATGCTCGACGTTTTGCTGGTCGCAACGCGCACCGAAAACGTTGAACAACGCCAGGCCGCTGTTGAGTCTGCGGGACTCAATGTTCGGGTGGTTGACGTTGAACCGTTTGCACTTGAGAACGCCTGCATGTTGCTGCGCCATCAAATGCCCGACAACGGTGTGGAACATGCCGTTGCCGTCGTCGACTTTGGCGCCAGCAGCACAACGTTCAGTGTGCTGCGCGACCTGAAAGTTATTTACACGCGTGACTTTGCATTTGGTGGCCAACAGCTAACCGAAGAAATCATGCGCACCTACGGCCTCAGTCTTGAAGAAGCCGGGCGTGCCAAAAAAGAAGGCGGGCTACCGAGTAACTATCAGCCTGAAGTACTCGATGCATTTATCGATGACATGACTCAGCAGGTCAGTCGTTCACTGCAGTTCTTCCTCGCCTCCGGCGGTGGTCGCGAACAGCCGGAACAAATCATCGTGTGCGGTGGCTGCGCCAACATTCCAGGCGTCGCTGACCTCATCGCATCGCGTGTAGGCATTCCAACCGTGACCGGCGACCCACTGGGCAAAATGAAAGTGTCATCCAAAGCCAAAGCACAGGGCGTTCACAAAGACGCTACCGCTTTGCTCACGGCCTGCGGACTGGCCCTGCGGAGTTTTGACTAATGCCTCGCGTTAACCTACTACCGTGGCGCGAAGAGCTACGCAAGCAGCGCCAACAATCGTTCCTGGTCGCCGTAATGGGCGCCGCAATGCTTGGCATCGTCCTCGTTTTCGGCGCCCGCGCATTTTTTAATGCCAAGGTTTCGGACCAACAGGCGCGCAACGATTATCTGAGCAAGGAAATCAAAACCCTTGAGGCCCAGATAACCGAAATCGAAACACTCGAAAGCGTCAAACAGCGCACGCTCGCTCGTATGGAAGTTATTGAAACCCTGCAGCGCTCGCGACCGGAAATCGTGCACTTGTTTGATGAGCTGGTGGCCACGGTGCCATCCGGCGTGCATCTCGAATCCGTCAAACAGGCTGGCGCCCGAGTGACTATTTCCGGTGTCGCCCAGTCGAGCACACGGGTGTCCGCGTTCATGCGCAACATCGATCGATCTGAATGGCTTAAAGATCCGGGCCTGGACGTGGTGCAAACCGCCGGCCGCGACGGCTCTGATCGCGCCAGCAAATTTACGATCTTCGCGACCCAGACGCGACCCAAGAGCGACGAGGAGGAGGAAGAATGAATTTCTTCGAAGAACTCCAAAGCCTGGACATCAAAGACATCGGCCGTTGGCCGCTGCTGTTCCGCATTCTGTTTATCGGACTGGCTTTTTTGCTGGTCCTGGGTGGTGGTTATTACTATTTCGTGCACAAGGCGGTCTTGCCGCAACTTGAACGTGCGCAGGGTCAGGAAGTCGATCTGAAAAAAGACTTCGAGCTTAAGCAGCGTAAAGCCGCCAACCTCGATGCTTACAAGGCGCAACTTGACGAGATGACCGTCAACTTTGGCACCATGCTGCGCCAGCTGCCTGGCCAAACCGAGATTCCCAGCCTGCTGGTGGACATCTCGCAAACGGGCCTTGCCAGCGGCCTTGAAGAAGAGCTGTTCCAGCCTGCCGTGGAACAAGCCAAAGATTTTTACGCAGAGAAACCGATCGCGATTCGACTGAAAGGCTCGTATCACGAGCTGGGCCAGTTCGTCAGCGGCATCGCGGCACTGCCGCGTATCGTTACGCTGCATGACATCGACATCTCGCCGGTAACCAAAGATCTGGGCGCCGAACTGACCCTCAATGTCACCGCAAAGACGTATCGATATCTCGATGACGATGATTCAGAGGAAGGCGAATGATTACGCGTCGCAATAGCTGGCCGCGCGCGGCCATCATGGGTGTTGTGTTGAGCGCGGGCCTCGGCCTTGGCGGCTGCAGCGCTGACATGAGCGATCTTGAACAATGGGTTGCGACGACCAAAGGCAAACCGGGCGGCCGCATCGATGCGCTGCCAACGGTCAAGCCCTACGCGTCG
>CAYGSQ010000539.1:0-2972 GCA_964352435.1 uncultured Gammaproteobacteria bacterium
TTTGCCTATCTGCTGGCGCCGCCGGTCAAGGCGATGACCGCCGATGCGGTCAAACGCCTGGAAGCCATCGAGTCCCTTGAGGACCTGGGCGCCGGCTTCGCACTGGCAAGCCACGACCTGGAAATTCGCGGCGCGGGCGAGCTTTTGGGCGAGGAACAGAGCGGCCAGATACATGAGATCGGTTTTAGTATGTACATGGAACTGCTTGATCGTGCAGTAAAATCATTGCGCGAAGGCAAGGAGCCAGACTTGTCTACCCTGCCCGCCAGCGGTGTGGAAATCGATCTCCACGTGCCCGCGTTCTTCCCCGATGAGTATCTGCCGGACGTGCACATGCGGCTGGTGCAGTACAAGCGCATTGCCAGCGCAGCCGATGCCGACGCACTGCGTGAACTGAAAGTGGAGATGATCGATCGGTTTGGTCTGATTCCTGACCAGGCCCAGGCGCTGTTCGAGCTGGCCGAGCTGCGCATACTCGCCTCGCAGCTGGACATTGCCCGGCTGGAGGCGGCCGACGAACGTGGGCGAATCGTGTTTGATGCGCGGGCCAACGTGGAGCCGGATCGCTTGCTGGGCCTGATCCAGGATGCCCCGCATATTTATCGATTCGATGGCGCGACGACATTGCGCTTTACCGCGGAGTTAGAAGATATTGGACGACGTTTTGAGTTCGTCAAGGAAACGCTGCGCACCCTGCTGGGCCAGACGGCCAGCCAATGACCGCAGCCGGTCAATCCTCTACACTTGCACCTCTGACCACAGCTGATACGTGACCTTACTTATGACTCGACCCGCTTTGCATCGCTATGTGGCTGCCGTACTGTTGGCGCTGTGCACGACCGCGACCTTCGCTCAGGAAGAGGATGACTCTGCGGATTATCACGTTGAGGTCATTGTGGTCGCACATACCGAGCCCTTTGCGGCCGGTGAGAGCTTTGATCTGACGGACAACCTGTTCAGCGATGCGTCGGCGGGCTTGTCCGATGACGAGGAACCAGCGGATCCGGGTCCCCGGATCGGGTCATTTGAACGCCTTGCAGCCGAGGACTTTGAGTTGGGCGAAACCGCGCGCCGGCTCGGCAACGCCAGCCGTTTCCGTGTGCTGGGCCATTTTGGCTGGAAGCAGGATGCTGACGAGACCAGCGACGCCCAGGCCAAAGGCGTTATATCGGGCGACACCGATGGTCGCGTCAATGGCAGCATATTGCTGTCGCGCAGCCGTTTTTTGCGTCTTGACGTCGACCTGAATTTTGCTGATGGCAGTCAGACGCTGACGCTGCAGCAAACGCGTCGCCGGGTACAGCTCGGCAAGCCCCACTACATCGATCACCCCTACTTCGGCCTGATCGTGCAGGTCAGTCGGGCGCCTAGTCCGCAATAAGCACCGGCGTGCCCACGGGCACGCGTTCAAACATGTCGATCACATCGTCATTGGTCATGCGAATGCAGCCGTGCGACAGCGGCTGCCCCATTGGCTCACAGTCGGGCGTTCCGTGGATGTAGATAAAGCGGCGCAATGAATCGACGTCGCCGCCGCGGTTTACGCCAGGCTCCCGGCCGGTCAGCCACAAAATGCGGGACAACACCCAGTCGCGCTCGGGACACTGGGTGTGCAGCGCTTCGCTCCACACCTCCCCCGTAGCGCGCCGCCGGACGAAAACGGCGCCGTGTGGCGCTCCGTGGCCGACCTTGACACGCACCCGGTGCTCGCCAAGCGGAGTCTGCCAGCTACCCGACTGCTGCCCGGTACCCGCCGCGGCCGTCGACACCGGGTAGGTGACCACGACATTGTCGCCCGTGCATAACGCCAGCGACTGCGCGGATACAGACACCAACACGCGATCGATCGGATTATCCGTCACGATCAAACACCGCCACTGACTCGACATGGGCCGTGTGCGGGAACATATCCATAATTCCCGTACGACTTAGCGTAAATCCGTGTTGATGTACCAACTCTTTGGCGTCCCGCGCCAGTGTGCCGGGGTGACACGAAACGTAGACGATGCGCCGCACGCCCGTCGCCACCACACTTTTGAGCACCGCCTCGGCACCGGTCCGTGGCGGGTCGATGAGCGCCAGATCAAACGACTCGCCGACGAAGTCCCAACGCTGCGTCTCGTCAAACAGATCGGCCACCTCGAAACGCGTGTTGTCGATGCCATTGCGCTGCGCGTTGGCGCGCGCGCGGGCCGTCAACGCGTGATCGCCCTCGATACCCAGGACCGAACCGCTGCGCCGTGCGAGGGGCAGCGAAAAATTGCCCAGGCCACAGAACAGGTCCAGAACCCGATCGTCCTTTGTAGGCGCCAGCAAATCGAGCGCATGCGTCACCATCAGACGGTTCAGCTCGCCGTGCACCTGCACGAAATCGATGGGTTCAAAATGCATGGTGAGATCGAATTCAGGCATCAAATAGTGCAGAGGCGTCGCCTCGTCCAGCGGCGTGACCGTATCCAGACCGCCGCTTTGCAAATAGAACTCGACGCCGTGCTCGCTTGCGAAGGCGCGCAGGCGCGTCAGGTCTTGCGCGCTCGGCGGATCGAGCACGCGCAGGACCAGCGCCACGACGTTGTCGCCCACCGCCACCTCGATTTGTGGCAACCGTGCGTGAATATCCAGTGACTCGACCAGCGCTGCCAACTCGACCAGCTTGTGGCCGACCCGCGGATCCAGCACTTCGCAGCGCTCCATGTCGGCGACATAGGGCGCATTGCGCTCACGAAAACCCACCAGCACGCGGCCCTTCTTGATGACATGTTTGACGCCCAGACGGGCACGGCGTCGATAGCCCCATGCAGCGGCCGTCAGATCATCCAGCCAGGCGGCCGGTGCGACCTCGCCAATTTTTTCGTAGGCCGCCGCCAGTGACGCGCGCTTGTCACGACGCTGTGCATCGATGTGCTGGTGCTGCAGCGCGCAGCCACCGCACACCCCAAACGCGTCGCAACGTGGCGTCACACGGTCCTTGC
>CAYGSQ010000540.1:0-2966 GCA_964352435.1 uncultured Gammaproteobacteria bacterium
TCCTCGATGTTGTAGGCACATCGATCAATATCATGCAGGACCGCATCACCCGCAGCCGCATGGTCGGCGAACCGCCCGAGGTGATTCTCACACCGCATTTGCAGGACTTCCAGCTCATGGACTTTCACCGTGCCACGCAGGCCATGGAGGCAGGCCGGCAAGCCGTTGACAGCGCCGCAGTCGCGCTTGACGACCTGTCGAATCGATTGCAGGCCAATCGCTGATTGCATTAAGTCTTAACGCTATTGACAATCATTCTCATTCGCGATAACGTGCATCCAGAATCAAAGGAGCCGCATCATGTACGTGTGCATCTGCAACGCCGTTACCGAAAAAGAAGTCCGTCAGGCCGCCAGCGATGGCGCCCGTTCACTGCAGGATTTGCAGTGCGGCCTGGGTGTTGCAACGGGCTGCGGTCAGTGTGCGGGCGATGCCTGCTCATTGCTCGAGTCAGCGGCCCAGGCTGCCCCAATTAGCATCAATCATCACCGCGCGGCCACCGGGCGCACGCGCTAAAGCCAACGCGTTCGCGAACGCCAATCGCTCGCATTGGCATTCTCAATCTGTAATAAAATCAACTAGTTGTCGGCGCAACGGGCCTCATCTATACTGCGTCGCTTTAACCACTGCGGAGCTATCTTAGTGAAAGGCGACAAACAGGTCATTGCGCACCTAAATATCATGCTGAAGAACGAACTGACGGCCATCAATCAGTATTTTTTGCATGCGCGCATGTTGAAGGACTGGGGTCTGACCAAACTTGCCGACCACGAGTACCACGAGTCCATCGATGAAATGAAGCACGCCGACCAGCTGGTGGAGCGCATTCTCTTTCTTGAGGGTCTGCCCAACCTGCAGGATCTGGGGCGTTTGCGGATCGGCGAAAACGTGCCGGAAATTCTGGCCAGCGATCTGGCGCTGGAGAATGACGCCATTCCCGATTTGCGCGCTGGCATCGCCCACTGCGAAGAGGTCAAAGACTACGTCACGCGTGAACTGTTCGAGCACATTCTTGAGTCCGAAGAAGAGCACGTTGACTATCTGGAAACACATATTGCGCTGATCGACAAGGTTGGCCTGCAGAACTATCTGCAGTCACAAATGTAGAAACCCATGCCACGTTCGTGGCGTCTGTACCACAGGCGCCACGAGCAAAAAGCAATTTTGGTGAGTCCGGTTTCCCCGATCAGACAATTCGACGCCTGTCGCCGCTACCCCTCCCCCTCTAGTGTTGAACATGAACGCGCGGCTGTGTTTGGCCCTTCTCCAGCACACCGCATCGCCCTTGTCTCACATGGCGTGCCGCCGTAGTTCCTGCCCACCACATCGCGGTTCGCGGAGGATTTACTATGACTCGCCGAAATACCGCAACCGCGCTGGCGCTTCTCGCGCTCGCCGCTTTTGGACCACCCCAGAGTTTTGCCCAAACTGACGATGCCGCCGATCTGGATCGCGTGCAGGTTACCGGGTCGCGCATCAAGCGTATTGATGTTGAAGGCCCATCGCCGGTTGTCACCATCACCTCTGACGATATGCAAAAGCGCGGCTATACCACCGTGCTCGAGGCTTTGAACGATCTGTCGCAGAATGCCGGCGGCGGCATCGATCAACAGAACTCGTTTGGCTTTACGCCGTCGGCCTCGGCCGTCGACATTCGTGGCTTCGGCGTCGGCCGCACACTCGTATTGATCGACGGACGCCGCGTGCCGGTTTTTCCGCTTGCCTCAGGCGGCACCGACAACTTTGTCGATCTGTCGAGCATTCCAGTCGCGGCCATTGACCGGGTGGAGGTTCTCACCGACGGCGCTTCCGCCATTTATGGTTCCGACGCAATCAGTGGTGTGGTCAACATCATTCTGCGTAAGAACGTGGACGCACCGTCCATCAACTTCCGCGTCGGCGATACCTTTGGCGGCGGTGCGGACACGATGCGCGCGCAGTTCTCCCACGGCATCACGACGGCCAAAGGCAACGCCTTGTTCTTTGCCGAGTATCTCGACGTGGGTGAATTTTCCTTTAGTGATCGCAGTTACGCCGAATCCGACGTGCTGGGCGGCGTGAACGGTTCCGGGCCCGGCATCTTTAGTAGCGGCGGCACGCCCGGTACCTTCCGCGGTGCCAACGGCAACGTACCGCCAGCGGACTGTCTGGATCAGAACCCCGGCGTTGGCGTGATCAACGGCTTTTGCCGTTTCAATCGCGCCGCCTTCCGTCAGCTTAGCTCACCTTACGAAGCGATATCGTTCGCCGCGCACTTCGATCAGCAGCTCAACGACGACATCACAGGCTTTGGACGTCTGAGCTATTACAACAGTGAGACGCGCACGGAAATCGAGCCCATGTTCTTTGACGAAGGGGCCGATGCTCAAATTTCCGCTAACGCACCCAACAACCCAACCAGCGCGTTTAATGATCCGGGCGGCGTTTTGTACGGTGGTCCGCAGGCCGGTACGTTCCGCCGTCGGCTCGTTGAATTCGGGCCACGCAGCGCGACCATCAACAACGATTCGTACAGCGCCCTCGCCGGTCTGCGCGGGTTCATGAATAACGGTTTCGAGTGGGAGCTGGGTCTTGGCTACACCGAACAACGCATTACCAGCTTGCGCCGGGGTTTCGCCAGTCGGTCCGCGATCAACGCGGCCATTCAGGGCACGGACCTGGACGGTGATGGTTTCGGCGACACCGGCACCCTCAACCTGTTTGAGCCGATTGATGCGGCAACGGTTGCCGCTCTGTCCACCGAGCCGCGAACGGACGGTCTGTCGAGCGTCGGTTCGGTCGATTTGCAGGTTAACGGCGATCTGTTTCAAATGCCCAACGGCACCGCTCAGTTTGCGGGCGTGCTTGAATTTAATCGGCAGCGCTTCAACGACGAACGCGATCCTGACACCTTCAACGGCAACGTCATTGCGCTCGGTGGGGCTGGCGGCGGCGGCTCGCGCAACTACTCCGCACTTGGCGTGGAA
>CAYGSQ010000541.1:0-2964 GCA_964352435.1 uncultured Gammaproteobacteria bacterium
TCACCTCAATGGCCGCGGCTGACGCAGCCGGCGCGCTAACGAGCAATGTCGGCGTCATGACATTTGTTTTGCTGGCCGAAAACGCCGAGGCGCTCGATCTTGGCTCCAACTGGACGCTGGATTTGGACGGGAACTGTGATGATTTGGTGCTGGTCGGCAGCGTGGGCTATTTGCAAAGCGAGCCTGCGCGCGATGCGAACGGCATCTGGCCATCGTCATTGGTCGGTACCACTGGCGTGCGTCCTGCGACGTTCAACAACTGTTCCAACGTACATCTATATGGTCTGCGCCTCACCGACGGGGCGGGCGTTACGCGTGGTGGCGGCGCATTGATCGAAGCGTCCACCGTTACGCTCAATGATCTTGAGGTGGTCGGCAACGTGGCGACCCAAGAGGGTGGTGCTCTGGCAATCGATCAGGGCGGCGGTGCGCCAGCCACGGTGATTACGATCAATGGCGGTCTGTTTGACAACAATGCGGTGACCGCCGCGGCGGGCGTTGATGGTCGCGGCGGTGCGCTGTCGGTCGGTGCACTGACCACCGTAACACTCGACGGCGTTAGCGTGACCTACAATGAGATTACGCAAGCGGCAGCCGCGGGCACAACCGGTGGCGGTGCGGGCGTGTTTGTAGAAGGCGGCACGTTGGTGTCCACCGACCTGGTGCTTGCCGGCAACAGTAGCGCGACCGTGGGTGGTGGTATCGCCGTCAGCGGTGCGACCAGCACTGTGAGCTTGCGGCACAGCACTATTAGCGGCAACGAGGCGATCGACGACGGTGGTGGCATATGGGTCTCCGATTCGGGTGCGAACGTCTCGTTTGTGAATACGATCCTGGCCGCAAATTACGCAGGGGCCGGTGGCGGCGCCTATGCCAACAATGCGCTCGACACCGTATTTGCCAATTCAACGGCGGTGTACAACCTGGCCGTCAATGGCGGAGCGATGTGGGTCAACGGCAGCAGTCCACGCGTTGACGACAATGTGGTTCTGGGCAATATGGCCACTGGCAGCGCCGACAGTATCGGTGGCAGCGTGGCCGCGCTGATCAATCTCAATGCCAACAATAATGTCGTGGACACCAGCGCGGCCAATTTCGTTGGGACCAATAACATCAGTGCCGATGCCGATTTTACGTTTGGCTATTTTCTGGACCACACGGCCGGCTCACTCTCGCCCGCCATTGATCACAGTCAGACCTTTCAAAGCGACGACGTGCTGGTCGCGCTATCCGATCGCTTTACTGACGCCGACGGCGCGGCGCCCGACGCCGGTGCTTTGGATGCGGGCTACCACTACGCCGGCGCCAGCAACCTGGCCGCCAACGAGATTTCAGCAGCGGCGATAACGCTGGACCCAGCCGGGCAATCCCACCTGTTGAGCTTTACACCGCAGCGCGATGGCGTGCCGGTGGGCCCTGGGCGGCAGGTGTTTGTATCGGGCATAGCAGACAATGCTCAACCGCGGCTCTACCGCTACACAACGGCGTTCTCAGACCCGGTTGGCACGGGGCGCTCAACCATGGCGCGTGATATCGGTGACGGCAGCTATCATATATACACATCTGGCCCGTTCGATACGGAGTTTTTCCTCGATTTGTGGATTGATACCTTGGCTGGGCCTGCCTTGGTGCGATACTCGGTGCGGATAAACTCGACATAACGGCTGCCGGCGACCCGCAGGTCCCCGCGGCCACACAGGGTATAAACGTGTTGCGACAGCTTTCGGTTTTGGCAGTGATGACGATGGGCCTGTGCGCCTGCGACGGGGGTAGCGTCGTGCCGTTGACGGACAGCCCGTTGCCGGCCGCTGAATCCCGCATTACCGGCCGTGCAACCAAAGGCCCCCTGGACGGCGCTCGGATCGAGTTCTTTGTGACTGACGACCAAGGTCGGCCTGTCGGGGCGCCGGTCAGTACGGCGGTGACGGATGCCAGCGGCAACTGGAGCGCGACCGTGCCGGCCGACCACAGCGGGCTTCTGGTTCAGTCCGCCGGCGGCCGCTTTGTTGATGAATCGGATCCCAACGAGCTCGACCCCCGTACCGTGACGCTCGACGATGACGACGCTCTGCTGTCCTATTTACCCGCAGGCGACAACGTCGCAGCGATTACGCTGTTCACCAATGCACTGGTGCGCAAAGCGCAACTTGAAGCCGACGCGGCCAATTTTTCCGAACGACTCGATTCTAACCGCGCGCTGTACACGGCGGCGCTGGGTCTCGATCCGTTGGCGACGACCGCTGCCGATCCTCTTGCCCCGGTCGGCAATGCGGCAGAGCGCCGCTATGCGTTGATCGCCGGCGGTCTGGCTTACGCGTTGAATGCGCTGGCGATCGAGCGCGGATTGCCGGTCGCCGATTTCGCCACCATCGATTTGCTGCTGGCCGACCTTGTGGATTGCCAGTTGGACGGTACCGGTCTTGGCGGGCAGGTGCTGTACGACATCGCTGCGCTTGACGGCCGCACGCTCAATGACGAAATACTGCGTTTTCGAAATAACCATTTTGATGACTACGCCGATCTTGGTGCGCCACTGATCGACAACGCGGGCTGCGCGCCAACACCGGGCACCGACGACACGACGGCGCCGCAATTTGTGGCGCAGGCAGCACCGTTAATGTTAGCGGCGGAAGATGCCAGCGGCGTTGCACCAGGCCTTGCCTTTGGCGCGGCGCTGGACGACTTTGTAGCCTTGGATGATCGTGACGCGCAGCCACGGATCACAGTGTTGCTGCCTGAGCGCCTGCCACTTGGTCCAACGCAAGTGACCGTGGTGGCAACGGACGGCTGGGGCAACGAGACGCAGGTTGGCTGGCAAATTACCGTCGTGGATCAAGCGCCACCGCAAATTGTCGCGCCCGCGAACGTCTCCGTGGACGCGACGGACAATCGAACAGCAGTCGTACTGGGTCAGGCAACGGCGACGGATAACGTGTCGGACGGGGCCTCGCTGACGGTGACCAA
>CAYGSQ010000542.1:0-2962 GCA_964352435.1 uncultured Gammaproteobacteria bacterium
CAGGCGCAGATCGCGCAATACATTGAGGCCGATCCGCAGGGCTACGACGCGGTGGTGGGCGAGCGCGGCGTGCGCCTTTCCGGCGGTCAGCGTCAGCGCATTGGTATTGCCCGCGCGCTGTATCGACGTGCCGACGTGCTGGTGCTGGATGAAGCCACCAGCGCGCTGGACAACGAAACCGAGCAGTCGGTGATGCAGGCAATCGAAAGCCTGGATCGCAGTTTGACCGTGTTGCTCATCGCGCATCGATTGACCACCGTGCGCAACTGCGACGTGATAGTCGAGGTCAAGAGCGGTCGTGTGAATTCCGAATTAACTTACGACGAGTTGGTGGAGTCTGACGTCGGATTGACGCCGGGACGGCTCGCGAGGACAAAAGTGTGACGGCTAAAATTCTGGTGACCGGGGCTGATGGTTTTATCGGTTCGCATCTGACCGAAGCGCTGGTACGCGCGGGGCACGACGTGCGCGCATTCGCGCTGTACAACTCGTTCAACTCGTGGGGGTGGCTGGATCAGTGTGCGCCCGAAGTGAAAGGTCAGTTTGACGTGTTCAGCGGCGACATACGTGATCCCCACGGTGTGCGTACCGCGATGCAGGACTGCGACGTCGTGCTTCATTTGGCCGCACTGATCGCCATTCCCTATTCGTATCACTCACCCGACACCTACGTCGATACCAATGTAAAAGGTACGTTGAACGTGGTGCAGGCGGCGCGCGATCTGGATATCAGCCGCGTCGTACATACCTCGACCAGCGAAGTGTACGGCACGGCGCAGTTTGTCCCCATCACCGAAGACCATCCGTTGCAGGGCCAGTCGCCTTACTCGGCGTCCAAAATTGGCGCCGATCAAATGGCGCTGTCGTTTCACAAATCATTTGAGACTCCGGTGGTGGTGTTGCGTCCGTTCAATACCTACGGACCACGCCAGTCGGCGCGTGCGGTCATTCCAACCATCATTACGCAGATCGCCAACGGCGCGCGCAAGATCAAACTCGGCGCGATTCACCCAACACGTGATTTCAACTATGTGGCCGATACGGTCGCCGGCTTTATCGCGGCGATGAACTCGTCGAAGGCGGTGGGCGAGGTGATCAACGTGGGCAGCAACTTTGAAATTTCGATTGGTGACACCGTGACCGCCATTGCGCGTGCGATGAACACGGAGGTTGAGATTGAAACCGACGAAGTGCGGATGCGGCCGGCCATGAGTGAAGTGGAGCGTCTGTGGGCGTGCAACGCCAGAGCGCGCGAGCTGCTCGACTGGACGCCGCAATACGGCGGTCTGGACGGTTTTGAGCGGGGCCTTGCGGAAACGGCGCAGTGGTTTTCAGAACCGAAAAATCTGGCCGCCTACAAGGCCGACACCTACAACATCTAATGAGCGTACTGATCATAGCCGAAGCCGGCGTCAACCATAACGGCGACATGAAGCTTGCGCACGAGCTGATTGACGTGGCCGCGGACGCGGGCGCCGATCTGGTGAAGTTCCAGACCTTCAGTGCGGACCGCTTGGTGTCGCCGCGCGCTCGCAAGTCGGCGTATCAGGCGCGTAACAGCGGCGGCGATGAGAGTCAGCACGAAATGCTGTCGCGTCTGGAGTTGTCGGAGACCATGCACCGCGAACTGATCGCGCACTGCGTGGACCGCAACATCGGTTTTTTCTCGACGGGCTTTGATCCGCAGAGCGTCGACCTGCTCGTTGAGCTTGGCGTCGATCAACTAAAAGTACCGTCGGGCGAGATCACCAACTTGCCTTACCTGCGGCACGTGGCCAGTCGCGGCAAGCCCATCATTTTGTCGACGGGTATGGCGACGCTCGACGACGTAGCCGCGGCCGTGGAAGCGGTTGAAAAAGCAGGTACGCCACGTACGCGGATTACGGTTTTGCATTGCACGACCGCGTATCCGACGGCCATGAGCGACGTCAATCTGCGCGCCATGGTCAGCATGGGCCAGACGTTCAATGTGGCGATTGGCTACTCGGACCATACGCCGGGCATTGAGGTGGCGACCGCCGCGGTCGCCCTGGGCGCCACGGTGATCGAGAAGCATTTTACGCTTGATCGAACACTACCGGGCCCCGATCACAAGGCGAGCCTTGAGCCGGACGAACTGCGACAGATGGTACAAGCGATCCGCAATATTTCGACGGCGCTGGGTGACGGCGTCAAGCGTGTTGCGCACGGCGAGATCGAGAATATTCCGTTTGCCCGCAAGTCGCTCGTGGCGGCCTGCCAGATCAAAGCCGGTGACGCGTTCAGCGAAGACAATCTGGCGGTAATGCGTCCCGGCGACGGATTGTCGCCGATGCGCTGGGACGAGGTCATTGGCCGCGTTGCGAAGCGCGACTTCGATCCGAATGAGTTGATCGAACTATGACACGCAAGATTTGCGTCGTGACCGGATCACGTGCGGAGTACGGGTTGTTGCGCGGCGTCATGCACGGCGTGGCCGAAGCGCATGGCTTACAGCTGCAGGTCATCGCAACCGGTACCCATTTGTCACCGGATCATGGCCTCACGTACACAGAAATAGAACAAGATGGTTTTGTGATCGACCGCAAAGTTGATATGCAACTCGAATCAGACAGTGCCGTAGGCATCACGCGGTCTATGGGTTTGTGCCTGTCGTCGATGGGCGAGGCGTTTGCCGAACTGGCGCCGGACATGATTGTCATTCTGGGTGATCGTTATGAAATGTTGGCCGTGGCCGCAGCCGCGCTGGTCTCTACCATCCCGATTGCGCACATTCACGGCGGGGAAGTGACACAGGGTGCCTTTGACGACAGCATTCGCCACGCGATCAGCAAGATGTCGCATCTGCACTTTGTCGCCGCCGAGCCTTATCGACTGCGTGTGATACAGCTCGGGGAGCAGCCGGAAGCCGTGTTCAACGTCGGTGGCCTGGGCGTCGATAGCCTTGCCAATTTGGCGTGCATTTCGCGCACCGAACTGGAGG
>CAYGSQ010000543.1:0-2957 GCA_964352435.1 uncultured Gammaproteobacteria bacterium
GACTAAATACTGTGTCAGAGCGAATGGTTCGCAGCGGGCTCGAGTTCGATGGCTTTGTTGAAATAAAAGATGGTCTTGCGGTCGGCGACCGGGTCGTCACCTTTGGCAATGAAGCGTTGCAGGACGGCCAGACCGTCAACATCCTGAACGGCGGTACGTAAACATGTTCGAGGCGATCATTCGCAACGGCATTCTCACAACCGTTGCCGCGTTGATCATTTCCGTCCTCGGTGTCATGGCCGCGCTGCGCGTGCCGGTGCAGATGATTCCGGATCTGGAAGTGCGCACCGTGTCGATCGAAACCACGTGGCCGGGTGCAACGCCGCAGGATGTCGAAAAAGAGATCCTGATCGAGCAGGAAGAATATCTGCGGGCACTGCCCAATCTGCAGCGACTCGAATCGGTGGCCTCCCGCAGCAGCGCGGTTATTGAGCTCGACTTTCCCTTCGGCATCGACATGACGCAGACGCTGATCGCCGTCAACAATGCGCTGAATCAGGTCCCGTCCTACCCCGAAAACGTTGACCAGCCGCGCGTTATCGCCAGCTCTTTTTCGTCCAATTCCTTCATGTACTTCGCCATCTCGCCGTTGCCGGGCAACCCGCGCAACCTCGATATGGACATGATGCGGGATTTCCTCGTCGACAACGTGCGTACGCGGCTGTCCGGTGTGCCCGGTGTCTCGCAGGTCGATATCCGCGGCGGTGCGGATCGTCAGGTAAAAATCCTGCTCGACCCGGCCAAACTCGCCGACCGCCAGCTCACTATCCTCGACATACGCAACGCGATCCGCACGCGCAACCGGGACGTCTCGGGCGGCGAGATCGAAAGCGGTAAGCGCAGCTACCTGCTGCGTGTCGTGGGTCGCTTCGACACCATTGCCACGCTCGAGGATTTGATCATCGTGCGCCGGGGCGATGCGCTGATTCGCCTGTCCGACGTCGCCACCGTGCAACTCGATCATTCCGAAATTCGTGCGCTGTCCTATTTCAATGACAAGCCGGTGATCAGCCTGTCCGTGGGCCGTGAACCCGGCTCGAACGTCATCCACATCAAATACGCCATGATCGATGCGGTTGATGCGGTCAGGCGTGAGGTGCTCGAGCCCAACGGCATGACGATCAACCTGGTCGCCGAAGATGCGGGCTATGTCGAGGCCTCCATCGAAAACGTCTGGACCAACGTTGCGCTGGGCGCGGTCTTCGCTACCATCGTCATGTTTCTGTTTCTGCGCTCATTCCGCGCGACGGCCGTGGGCGTGCTCGGCATTCCCATTTGCACGATCGCCGCCTTCATCGGCCTGCTGGCCGCGGGCAGGACCATCAATGTCATTTCGCTGGCTGGCATCGCGTTTGCCATCGGCATGACGCTCGACAACAGTATCGTCGTCATCGAAAGCATCGAACAGAAACGACGCGAAGGTCTCGATCGTTTCAGCGCCGCCGTGGAAGGCGTGCGCAGCGTCTGGACCGCGGTACTGGCCTCGACGCTGACCACCATCCTGGTCTTTCTGCCGGTGTTGTTCATCGTTGAAGAGGCGGGACAGCTTTATTCGGACGTGGCCATTGCCATCTCTGCGTCCATCTTTGCCTCCATGCTGGTAGCCACCACGTTGATCCCCACCGCCAGCGCCCGCTTGTCGTTCGGCACCGAAAATAATCAAACCAGCAACGGCCCATTCCGCCAGCGCGTCCTGGCATCCATCGACGCACTGATTGTCAGCCGCGCGCGCAGGGTAGCCACGATCGCCGTAACGTTGATTGCCAGCATCGCGGCGATCGTCTTTCTCACACCGCCCGCCGAGTATCTTCCCGAAGGCGAGGAGCCGAAGACGTTTGCGCGCATGAGCGCACCGCCGGGCTACAACTTGGAAACGATGCGCGAGATCGGGCTCGAAGTCCGCGACTATTTCGTCCAGTTTGTCGGCGATGATCCAGACCTGTTTGCAACAGGGCAAACCGAGGTACCGGCCATCCAGTACCTGAACACCCGCATCAACGCCGGCGGCATGCGTATCATTTCGCAGCCGGTGCGGGTAGCGGACATCGATGCGCTCATGGACGCCATTACCGAACGCTATCGCCAGTATCCTGGCATGCGTGCGTTCGCCGCGCGCGGCTCGATCATCTCGAGCAATGATGGCGGCACGCGCAGCATCAATCTGGATATCTCGGGGCCAAACCTTGGCGTCGTGTACAAGGCGGCGTCGGCAACCTACCGACGCGCGGAAGAGGTGCTCGGCAATCCGCGTATCCAATCCAATCCGTCATCACTGTCGCTCTCCCAGCCCATGATCGAGGTGCGTCCCGACTGGACCCGCGCCGCCGAGCTCGGATTCAACGCGTCGGAGATCGGCTATACGGTCGCCGCCCTTACCGACGGCGCGTTTGTTGATGAGTACTTTGAGGGCGACAACAAGATCGACATTTATCTGTACGGGACGAGCGGCGGGCAGACCGACCTCGACAGCTTGTCCAACTTGTCGATGTATCTGCCGCAAGGTGGCGTGCTGCCGCTCAGCGCCATGGCCACCATCGTTGAGACTATCGACACCAATGCGATCCGACGCATCAACGGTCAGCGGACCGTCACGTTGAACGTGATCCCGCCACCGTCCATAGCCCTGGAGGACGGCGTTGAAATCGTGCGTCAGGACGTCGTCCAGTATTTGCGCGAGTCAGGTGGTCTGCCTGCCGCAGTCAACATCGATATCTCGGGCGCGAGCGATCAACTGGACGCGACCCGCGCAGCATTAGCGGCCAATTATCCCGTGGCATTGATCATTATCTTTTTGCTGATGGTGGCGATATTCCGCCATTGGGGCTATCCGCTTCTTATCATGACCACCATCCCGCTTGGCGCCGCGGGCGGCATCGTTGGTCTTGCGCTGATGAATGCACTCGGCAAATTTCTCGAGACGATGGGGCTGGGTGGATTTCAACAGCCGTTTGACATGA
>CAYGSQ010000544.1:0-2941 GCA_964352435.1 uncultured Gammaproteobacteria bacterium
CGCGGGTGCCGGCTCCGCCAGAGCGTGGTGAGCAAACTTGAACGCGCTTTGTTTCAGACGCAGTGCTTTGAGCACTGCCCGATGCGCCACACCACCGAGCGCAAGTATCACGCCCGGACGCGGCATTTTTTTGATTTCGGTTGCCAGAAACTGATTGCAGGTATTAATCTCGCTACCGATGGGTTTGTTTTGGGGTGGCAGGCACTTGACGGCGTTGGTCAGCCGACAATCGACCAGCTTCATGCCGTCCTTGCTGTGCAACGACTCCGGCTGTGTCGCGAAACCAAATCGATGCAGCGTCTCATACAAAATAATGCCGGCGTGATCGCCGGTGAACGGTCGCCCGGTCGCATTGGCACCGTGCAAACCAGGCGCCAGACCGACGATTAGCGCCGGTGCGCGCGTATTGCCAAAAGGCGCCACCGGGCGACAATGATAGTCGGGATAGCGCTCTTTGACGTCATCAAGAAACGTCGCCAAACGTTCGCACTGGCGGCAATGCAGATCAAATTTCACACTCAGTCGACCGACAGGCGTGCGTCGGCTTCGAGCAGTCCAAACTCAATGGACTTGCGCACCAGCTCGACAATATTGTCGCACTCGGCTTTTTGGAAAATGCGCGCGCGATAGGTACTCACCGTCTTCGGACTCAGGCTGAGCAGCGTTGAAATCTGGGTCGATGACTGGCCACTCGCGAGCATGATGCACACCTGCAATTCACGTGTGGACAACGAGTCGAATGGCGACGTCGCACCGCCGTCGAGACCCTGCGCTGCCATTTGTTGCGCCACCTGCGCACCGATGTAGCGCTCGCCGCCAAAGACGCGGCGCACGGCGTCAATCAATTCCTGAGGGCCACACGACTTAGTCAGAAAACCCATCGCCCCCATTTCGAGCATGCGTCGTGGCAGCGGCCCAATGGTGTCAACGGTCAGACAAATGACTTTGGTGTGGCGCTGCGCCAGCACCCGGCGCGTCGCCTCCACGCCACCAATACCAGGCATGTGCTTGTCCATCAGGACCACATCCGGCGACTCACTCTTGCACAACGCGACACCCGACTCGCCGCACTCGGCCTCACCGATCACGTCGATGTCGGACACGCCCTCGAGGATTTTGCGCAAACCCGTGCGCACCAGTGCATGGTCGTCAACCAGCGCAACGCGAATCTTGCGACTGCTCACGCGGGCCACCGTATGGGGCGATGCTCAACCTGGTAAGGCAGGACGTTCATGTGCGTATGCGAAGCCGTATGGCCCACACGCGACGCCGCGGCGTGGTCGTCGCAAATGAAAATGGGCGTGTCATGGGCTGGGCGATCCTGAGGGCGTAGTCTGTGTGCGGATACGGGTAGCATAACATCATGCGTGGCATGACAAAAAAGCCCCCGTGCATGCTTTGCACGGAGGCCAGTCTCAGGCCGTTTGGCCCGCGTCTGCGCAGTAAGATGCGCTAGGTGGACTTGCCCGTCATCGAAATACGCATGGCCAGCTCCATGGCCTGCTCGTAGTTCAGACGAGGGTCCACCTGCGAACGATAGGCGCGCGCCAGATCGGCATCCGTAAGGCCGCGCGCACCGCCGGTGCATTCGGTCACATCTTCACCCGTAAGCTCGATGTGCACGCCGCCCAAACGGCTGCCCATTTCCTGATGAATCGCGAACGATTGTTCAACTTCACTAAGAACTTTGTCGAAACGCCGGGTTTTTACGCCACTACTGCTGCTTTCGGTGTTGCCATGCATAGGATCGCAGATCCACAGCACCGTCGCGCCTGTCGCGCGCACCGCCTTAATCAGCGGTGGTAAATGTTCGGCAATCCGGCTGGCGCCGAATCGATGGATGAGCACCAGGCGTCCCGGATCATTGTTCGGGTTCAGGATGTTAATCAGTTCCTGCAGCCATTCCGCCGACATTCCCGGGCCAATTTTGATGCCCAAGGGGTTACGCACACCACGGAAGTACTCAACGTGGGCGCCGTCCACGTTCGCCGTACGCATGCCAATCCAGGGGAAATGGGCCGACAGGTTGTACCAGCCCTGACGTCGATCCAGGTAACGGGTTTGCGCCTGCTCGTAGGGTAAATGGAGGCCTTCATGTCCGGTGTAAAAATTGACCCGACTGGTCTTGTGGACCCGGTTGCCGGCAATCGATTCGAAAAAATTGAGTGAGTCAGAAATCTTGCTGGCGATTTCTTTGAACTGCTGCGCCTGTGGTGAGTGCGCAACGAAATCCAGATCCCACTGCTCGGGGTGGTGCAAATCGGCAAAACCGCCATCGACCAGCGAACGGACAAAATTGAGCGTCAGCGCGGCGCGTTCGTAGCCGCGCAGCAACAGGTCCGGATCAGGTCGACGATCTTCCGCCGTAAACGGGGCCCGGTTGACCAGGTCGCCACGGTAGCTTGGCAGTGTGACGCCATCGCGCGTCTCAGTATCGGCAGAGCGTGGCTTGGCATATTGGCCAGCCATGCGACCAACGCGCACGACCGGCTGTTTCATACCGTGCATCATGGTAATGCTCATCTGTAAAAGAATTTTGAGTTTCTTTACGATGAGTTCAGAGCGGCACTCGTTAAAGTTTTCCGCACAATCGCCGCCTTGCAGCACGATACGCTCACCACGCTGGGCGGCGGCAATCTCCGAACGCAGCTGATCTATCTCACCAGAGGTGACCAGCGGCGGCAAAGCAGCAAGTTGCGATACGGCGCGAGCAAGCTCGTCCGCATCAGGATAAGTGGGTTGCTGGGCGGCTTCATAGCCCTCCCAGCTTGCGGGGTGCCAGTCGGCAGAATGTCTTGGGCGATTCATAGTTTGATTGATGCTACACAACATTCGTAACAACCCCAAGACTTTAGCGCATGGTTATGTCGCATCAGGGCACACGCGAAGTGACAATCGGCAGGCACTTGGGCAAAATGCCCGCCCCACAGCGCCCTACCCC
>CAYGSQ010000545.1:0-2932 GCA_964352435.1 uncultured Gammaproteobacteria bacterium
CTTCACCGCTTTGCATATCCACGGCGATCGATTCGCAATCAGCAGGTCCCTCGGGAAACCGAAACGGCACGCTCCATTCGACGGACACGCTTGCACCATCGGCAAGTCCTTCTGGCGGCACCTCAGGTTCCTCGAAAAAATGCAGCCACACCGTTGCGCGCACGGCGCTGTTGTCGCCGACATCGGCGACCACCAGCATCGGTCGGCCGTTCATTTCGAACGCTGCCATATCTTCCCAATCGCTCGAGGTCGCACCTTCAACTTTAAGCGTGCCGTGCGTACGGCCATCTGCACTGATCGCGTACAGCTTGGCCGCCGATCCGCTGTCATTGTGCAGCCAAAGAATGTCGTCCCTGCGCCGCGATGCGGCCATACCGCTCACTTCGCGCAGCGCGCGATCAGACAGCGTGCCGGTGCGCTCGATTTCGAATGGCGCAACGACCAGGCCGCGGTCTGCGGGCCCTGCGGCCAGCGTCGAGTTTGCGACCAACAAAAGCGCCAGGGGCGCTAGCCGGTTGACTATAAATGACATCATGAATCGTGAGACTCGTGGTCTTCGATCAAAGTTCACCGCGCAACAGTCGCTGTTCAAAGTCTGCCAGTCGGTCTTCCAACTGTGCCTGCAAACGAGCGCGATCACTGCTGTCTAAAAACTGCGCACAGGTCGTTGAACTACGCGCAGCGCACACGGCAACTGGCTGACTCGTCACGCCGTCGCGCCACCAACTCGCGCCACTTAGAAACGAGACCTCGAGGGCCTGCCGTGACAGCGTCTTGAAGTCCTCATAGGTCAGCCACGGGTAGCGCTGCGCCGCCAACAGATATTCCCGGCTCAAATCCGTTGCGAAAATGCCTGCGTCATCGGTATTGAGCGTGACCGGAATGCCGGCATCCCATACCAGCTTCAAATGATGATCCGCCCCCACCAGACCCAGCAGCAGTTCGTTGCTGGTCAGTGACACCTCAACCGCCGTTTTGGTGATAGCCAGATCCTCGAGCAACGTTGCCCGTTCTGCGCTTGTGGCAATCGCATTGCCGTGACCAATGCGCCGTGCCGCCGCCGTGTAAAGCGCTTTGGGTACGTGGGTCGCCAATGCATCGGCGTCCGCTTCGCGCGCGGTAATTTCGCCCGCATGCAACGCCAGCCTTACGTCCGGATAGGCCACGGCCAGCTGTCCGAGCGCGCGCATATGCAAATCGTAGTTGGCCAGTGCGTTGCTGTCGCCCTCAAACCCGACCACGTTTACCCCAACCACAGCGGGTGCTCGTGCCGCCAGCTCAAACGCAAGAATCATGTCCGCCAGCACCATGGGTGTTGGCAATATGCGCAACGCATATATCTGAAACCGATGCTCGACCGCGCAACCGGGATCGGGCGCTTTGCTCTTGCACTTGAGATGGAACGCGCTGGTATCACTGTAGCGTTGCAGTGTCGCCAAGCCGCCCGTTACGTGGCGCTCGAGTATGCCGTCCGCACGTAAGGCCTCGCGCAATGCGACAACATCATCCGTTGGCGGCAGCGCCATTGCCGCCGCACGCAACGCGTCGGTTGCAGCCGGCACCTGAAGCTGGGTTTCCAGATACAGCAGATTCTCGGCGGCAGCCTGTTTCTTCAGCTGTGCCAACAAGAATCCGCGATCATCAACAACCGGCCAAATCTGCGGAAAAATTCCGAAGAAATGCGCGGGCGCCGCATCATCGCCACGGCCAAACTGGCGCATGGACCAGGCATCGGCCAACCGCTCGCTCAGGTCGGCGTCCTGCATGACATCCGCAAACGCGACCGTGGACCCCGTGCAGGGGCCCGGCACAGCACCGAGCGATGCCGGGTCGAGACAAAAGCCGCCCTCGGCGCCCGCCAGCATGAACATTTCGGGTGTCGGGGCGCCCACCAGATGGTGGTGTATATCGCCGCCCTTGGGAAATGCGCGCATGAATCCGCGCAGCGCTGCCTCATCATTACGCAGGCGCTCAAACGCTGCACCAGCCGGGTCAACCGGGACAAGTGTGGCCGTACAACCCGTGGCAAGTAGCAACAGCGTGAGCAGCAGAAACGCGGTCTTTCTCATGGACACATCATTTGGTGGTGGCAGGGACCCCAAGTTTACCAGCCTCCGCCCCCCAATTGGCAGCGTCCCGACATGTGACCACGCGCGCCGATACTGCTAGTGTTCCGCCCCGGTGCGACAACAATAAAAGGTATCGCTTTGGATGACATAGCCTCTCGCCTAACGGCCGCTGCGGGCCTTATGGTGCTGATCAGCATCGCCTGGTTGTTTTCGACCAATCGACGGCGCTTTCCATGGCGCATTGTCCTGTGGGGCGTCGCCCTGCAGTTTGCCATCGGCGTACTCCTTTTGGTCACTGATCTGGGCAAGGGATTTTTCCTTGGCATGCGTGACGCGGTCAACGGCCTGCTGGGCTTCGTGGAAGTCGGTTCGCGCTTTATGTTTGGCGGTCTCATGGACACCGGTTTCGCGTTCGTCATCAACGTGCTGCCGGGAATCATCGTACTGGGCGCACTGTTCCAGGTGCTCTATCACTTGGGTATTGCGCAGTTTTTGGTGCGTCTGGTCGCCCGCGTTTTGTCGCGCGCGATGGCCGTATCGGGCGTTGAGAGTCTCGCAGCTGCGGCCAATATTTTTGTGGGGCAAACGGAGGCGCCGCTGCTGGTCAAACCGTATATTTCGAAAATGACCCAGTCTGAGTTGTTTTCGCTTATGGCCGTTGGCATGGCCACCGTGGCGGGCTCGGTGATGCTGGCCTACTCGCAAATGCTGGGCAGCGACTTTGCCGGTCATCTGGTCACCGCCAGTTTGATGTCTGCACCGGCAGCCTTACTGATCGCCAAGGTTATGGTGCCCGAGGACGGGCAGCCACTAACGATGGGTGATGCCGCGATGGACGTCGAACGCACCACTGTCAACGTCAT
>CAYGSQ010000546.1:0-2928 GCA_964352435.1 uncultured Gammaproteobacteria bacterium
GTCAAAGCGCCAGTATCCGGCAAGCTGCGGCCATTCATCGGTATTCAAAGGCTGATCAAAATTAGCGGCGATGTCGGCGGCGGTTTGCGCTGTGCGCCACACGCGCACCTCATCAATCAGACCGTCGAATGCCATGCGCGAGGCGGCGCCCGTGCGCTCATCATTTTCGCGGCCGCCGATACGAAACTGATCCAGCTCGGGCAGGAAGCTGCCCAGCGCGCCACTGCCGGTATCGCTGTAGGCCAGCTCACCGTTGATATACACCAGGACCTCCTGCGTCTCGTCGCTGTAAGTCAGCGCGACATGTGTCCAGGTAAATTCAGGCAGGTTCAGGCCGGTGTTCACCGAGACCCAGCCGGGCGAATCATTGTCGAGGGCGTAGAACAGCTGGCCCGCCGCGTTGCGCGCAATGTAGTACGAGCCGTCTTTGCCGGCAATGGTGCCGCCAAAGACCGCTTGACTGCCGGGGCCGGTGGGGAAGACCCAGGCCTCCAGTGTGAGCTCCAGCGTCATGATTAATCCGTCCAGCGCGTCGGGATCGTCCACCGCGACCATTTCGTCCACGCCGTTGAAGTGCAGGGCGCCGCCCAGCACGACCGGACGCTCGCGCGTCGTGATCGCATCATTGCCGTCCAGCGCGGTAAGCGCGATCGCATTTGGGCCGGTGTCGGTCAGCGCAGTACCGGGAAGGTCGCCAAGACCAAAATAGGCCACAAGCGACTCGCTGGCCACCTGATCTACCGTGCGCATAGCCGCGCGCACCTGTGCGGCGTTTAGCGCCGTACTCCAGATGCCCACGTTTTGTGCCGCGCCGGTCGTCGGTTGACTGCCGTCGTAGGCGCGTCCCAGCGTCCAGGTGTTCAGCGCGGGCAGGGCATCGATTAACGGATCGATGTCGGTAAACGTCGCCGCCTGCGAACCGTTCACGTACACCGTCATCGTGGTACCGCTCAAGCTGACCGCCAGGTGCGTCCACAGCCGTTCGCGCAGCGACGTGACGTCGGTGTCAAAGTGATAGCTGCCCCAGGCATCGGTGTTACCAAGCGTTATGCGCAGTTCGTCACCGTTGAGCGACAGGCGATAGCGACCGGGATCGTCGAGCAGTACGGCGTCGCCGGTGTCTTCGGTCACGCGCACCCACAGTGCCACCGTAGCCGGGTTGCTCACTGCCAGCGCGGCTTGATCCGCGGCGTCGGCAATGGCCAGGCCGTTGCTCAACTCGACAGCGCCGAAGGGGGTAAGCGGCGGCTGAGCCGGACCGGGCAGACCGAGCACCTGTGGCGGAGGCGGCGCACCACCGCCGGACGGTGGGCCGTAAATTTCAAGAACACCGGTGAAGCATTCATACACGCCTGCGGATACGGGGAATGGACTTAACCCAACGCCAATACCGGAGAAAGCTTCCGTTCCGATGTTCTCGCCGAAGCCTGGTGTGAAGGCGGTACCTACGCCCACATTGACCACCGAGCCCGGGAGCTGACCTTCTGCCACCACGACAACGGATTCGCCGGCTACCGCGTTGTAATCGTCATAGGTGCCGTTGCTGATAAACGCTTCCACCGAGGCGTCGATATCGATGCCGAGACACTGCGCGCTGTAGCAGCCAAAGTCGCCGTCCTGGCTGTAGATTACGCCTTGAGCGAACGAGGTGCCGATGCCGCCGACGATGCCAATGCCAGAGCCGTAGGTCATGGTGCGGTCGCCGAACAATGGATCAAAGTCGCGCTGTGCCTTCACGCGCTCGCTGAACATGTCCGTGCACTGAGCAACGGTTAGCTCGCTGGCGAAGGGGTCGATGGCGCAGACCGAGTTGTTGTTGCCGACCAGACAAAACGCGCCGTCAACGCAGCTGTTGGGCAACAATGCATCGCAGCGCTCAAGTGGCTTGGCCTTGGCGCGACAGCGCTGCGGCAAGCCCGGGGCGCAGTACAGTCCGTCGTCACACGGCGCAGTGAAATCGCAGGTTTCGCCCTCCAGCGCGCGCGGTGCATGTGAGCACTCCAGCGCCAGCGTGCATTGCAGGCCATCGACGCACGGGATACCGAGACAGGATTCGCCAGCCTGCGCTTCGGTAAAACACTGAGCCGCGGAGGCGTCGCACAAGAGTCCTTCGGCGCAGCCTACGTCAATGCTGCACGCCGCCCCCACGAGGGCGGGAGTAAGGCACAGTCCGGTTTCTCCGCCCAGCACGAAGCCCGCGTCACAGCCCTCGCAGGATAGCCCCGTGTTTTCCGGGCAAGGCGGCTGGCCGTTGCCGCCGCAGCTATTGCAGGTGGGCACCTCGTCGTAGCAGCCGGCATTGACCGTAACGTCGGCTACGTTGACCGTCTGTTCGCCAAATATGGGGATGGTGTAGGTGATCGTGGGACAGCTGATGTCGTAGGGGAAAGGATCGCCACTCCAGGGTATGTGATTGGCATTGCAGGCCGCTCCTGAATTGCACTGCGGCTGCTCGTGGCCGCCGCAGGTGACCGACCGGCCGCCATAGACCGTCGTGCCAAATACCGGTTCTTGATAGCGGCAGTAGTTGTTGGTACGCGCTTCGCACACCGTGACGACGAGAAGCAGCATCAGCACGGTGAGGCATCGGGCAAAAGAGAACGAGGTATTTGACAGCATGAGATCGCTCCGCGATTGGCGGTTGGTAAAACAAGGGCCTGTGTAAATAACAGCAAAAAAGCGCAGCGTTTTCCCCCACATCAGAACGATTTTTCAGCGCGCCAATGGTTTGGCACGGTGAAATCAAGGGGTTGCAATATTCTTGGCCGTACCGAACCGGACGGCTTTTTTTATCAGCCGCGCTGACGGCTCTAGCCAATTCGGTGGCTGCGCAACTTGCCGTATCCGGTGTTATCGACGGGCCGCTGTCCGGCGGTACGCTCAAAGCCATTGAAATTTATGCGATCTCCGATGTGCCGGATCTGACGA
>CAYGSQ010000547.1:0-2926 GCA_964352435.1 uncultured Gammaproteobacteria bacterium
GGCCAATTTTTTCGCAGATAGCTGGCCAAAATGGTGATTTCTGGTATAAGTTTCAGCTATAAATGCTATGAATATTAATCTTCGTCACTTCTTCGCACTCGTCGAGATCGCCGCTACCGGGCGCCTGAGCGCTGCCGCTGAACGGGTCTTCATGTCGCAATCCGCGCTGACCCAGGCGGTGCGGAAACTCGAGGACATCGCGGGTGAGGCCTTGTTCGATCGTGCCGGATTCGGTGTCACAGAAACGCCCGCTGGTGCACTACTTACTCGACGCGCACGCCGAGCGGTAGAAATGCTGGTCGTCGCCGAGCATGAGATTTACGCGAAGCAACCTCGCAAAACCGGCGGGTCGCCGTTGCAGCATCACGTTACGGCCAGTCAGCTTCGCGCGCTGGTGGCAGTGGTCAAAACGGGGGGTTACAGCACAGCCGCACGCCGACTTGGTGTCTCGCAGCCCACGGTGCATCGAGCGGCAAAAGGCCTCGAGAACCTGATTGGCGTTAAGATGTTTCCGCGCGCCGCGCGCGGTGTAGAGCCCAGTGAGGCAGCGCGCTCACTTGCACGCTACGCCAGCCTGATGTTCTCCGAAGTTCGGCAAGGACTTGAGGAGGTTTGGGAGCTGCAGGGTCGCGTCGACAGCCGCGTTGCGATAGGCAGCTTGCCTCTCGTACGCCCCGAATTCCTGCCAACGGCCATTACCCGTTTACTGTCAGCCTATCCGGATGCCCGCGTGCGCATCCTGGACGGACCCTACGTTGAGCAGTTGCACGCGTTGCGCTACGGGGAGATTGACTGGTTGATCGGGGCCCTTCGCGACCCCCCACCCACCTCCGACATCATCCAGGAGCCACTATTCGATCAGGCATTGAGGGGCGTCGTTCGTGGGGGGCACCGGCTTCTGGGTAGTGGCGCGCCCGCAGGAGCTAAACTTGCCAAGCTCGAGTGGATCGCGCCACGCCAACTGGCACCAACGCGCCGTTTCTTTGATGATTACTTTGACAACCACGGCGTTCCTACGCCAACAAGAATCATCGAGTGCGGATCGCTCGTTGCCACGTGCGGCTTGCTCCTGCAGAGTGATCGCGCGGCACTGCTGTCACCACTGCAGATCCGTCAAGACGTGACGGCGGGAAAACTGGCGGTGCTAATAGACGCGATTCCTGATTCGAGCAGAACGATCGGTGTGACGACGCGCGACAACTGGGAACCGACGATGGTGCAAGCTGCATTTGCCGAAATCGTCCGAGAGCTGGCGATTGAACTTGTAGTGTGACGCGTGTCACAACGTAGGCCGCCGCACTCAGGACTGGAGCAAAAGTTAGAAATTCGTCGTTGTCTTGTCGTTGCCCGTCATGTCATGCTTTTGCGCACGTGCTTTGGTTCGACCGTGTCGATCAGGGATGGCGAACTGCCGGCAAGGAAATCAGTCCGGCGGAGTTCGAGACCACAATCACCTTCGTCACGAGGAACAACAAAAGATGACCTGTTGGACAATCTGGATATCTCGACATCACTGATCCTCGTGTAAAAAACCTGCCGCGCTATTTCTTGCTGTTCGCTGCCTCTATGGTCGCGATCGGGCCATTGTCGATCGACGCTTACCTGCCGTCTATGCCTACAATGGCCGACGTGTTCGGTGTCGACATCGTGCGCGTAAACAATACGCTCAGTTTCTATCTCATCGGTTTCGCGCTTGGACAACTCTTTGGCGGTCCGATTTCGGATCAGATCGGTCGCCGCAAAATAGGCATGACCGGCCTTGTCGTGTTTTTGCTGGCATCGGTTGCGATTACTGTCTCTACGACAATCGAGCAGATTACTGGGTTTCGCATCATTCAGGCGTTGGGCGGTGGCTTCGCGACAGTGATTTGCACGGCGATGATTCGTGATGCCTACGAGCCCGAAGAGGCTGCAAAACGATTTCCCTTGCTCATGCTCGTCGTGCTGTTAGCACCACTGGTTGCGCCCGTCGCAGGGGCATTCCTGCTCGATTTTGGCTGGCAGGCTATCTTCATTTTCCTTGGTCTGTATAGCCTGATCGTGCTCTTCGCCTTTTTCACGGTTCCGGAAACGGCGCCAGCCATAGCGGGAAGAATCCGGCTGGGGAACATTCTTCCACAATATCTTGACGTCCTGAGACGCGAGGTGGATGGCAAGCGAATACCGCTTCGATACGTACTGACAATGGGATTGGTATCGTCGGTCTTATTGGTTTTTGTTACCAATTCGTCGTTCATTTTTATCGAGTATTTTGGCGTCACTCCGAAAATGTTTTCTCTTTACTTCGGCGCCAATATCGTCGTGATGATGATTTGTACGCTTGCAACCGCCGCACTGATCTCCAAGGTGTCGCCGTACACCTTGTTTCGAATCGGTTGCGCGATTCAGCTAATAGCGATTCTCACTCTCGGGCTGCTGCTACTACTGGTTGACGTTCCGCTGTGGTTGTTCACATTGCTCGTGTCATTGACGATCGGCATGGCCGGATTGGTCAGCCCTTCTGCGTCAGCACTTTATATGGCGCATTTCGACAAATTGGCTGGCAGTGCGTCGTCGCTGATCACCGTCTCAATGTTCCTGCTCGGAGGTATTCTCGGCGGCGTATCAGGACTGTTCTTTGATGGCTCGTTGACACCCATCGTGTTTACGATGGCGGTGGCCGTCATAATTGCGAACGTGGTCGCCGCGTCGATTTCGCGCTCAGACGCTGCGCTCTGAGCCCGGGTAGCGACCAGGGCAACGTTCTCCAACGCAAATACTTCGGCATCGGTGTTCGAAATTGGCACGTGGTAGACCTTATGCACAAACTGCAATGGCGTACACGACACTCTGCATTTTTTTTGTTTAGTGCCACACGTCGCTCAAGCGGCCAGATTCAAGTTCGTTGGCGTAGCTTAAGTAATAATTGCGATTCGGCGCGTTGTAC
>CAYGSQ010000548.1:0-2140 GCA_964352435.1 uncultured Gammaproteobacteria bacterium
CCATTGTCGATGCCTTGCGGATCAACATGCAGCCTATTTTCCTGACCAGTCTGACCACGGCGATCGGCTTTTTGATTATGAACTTCAGCGATTCACCGCCGTTTCGCGACCTGGGCAATATCACCGCTGTTGGCATCATGGCTGGCTTTGTATTTTCAGTGACGCTGCTGCCGGTGCTGCTGTCGCTGTTGCCGTGCCGGGTCAGTCAATCAGAGCGCGGCGGCCACGAACGACTCGCGCGCTTCGCAGACATGGTCATCGCACGCCGCCGCGGCCTGCTTATCGGCGGCCTGGTGGTAAGCGCCGCCATTCTCGCCTTCGTGCCGGCCAACGACCTCGACGACAACTTCGTGCAGTACTTTAGCGAGAACATCGAGTTTCGCCGGGACACCGACTATGTAAACGACAATCTGACCGGCACTATTTTGGTCAACTACTCGCTGCCAGCCGGGCGCGACGGCGGCGTCAGCGATCCCGAATATCTGCGTCAGGTTGAGGCGTTTGCGCGGTGGTTTCGGGCGCAGGAACACGTCGTGCACGTCAACACCATCACGGATGTATTCAAACGCCTGAACAAGAGCCTGCATGGCGATGACCCAAGCTACTACCGACTGCCAGACGACAGCGCGCTGGCGGCGCAATATCTGTTTTTGTATGAGCTTTCGCTGCCGCAGGGACTGGATCTGACCAATCAGATCAACCTCGACAAGTCTGCATCGCGACTGGTCGCCACGGTCAATACCATCACCAGCAAACAACAGCGCGCGCTGGTCGAGCGCAGCGAAACATGGCTGCGCGACAACGCGCCGGCACTCGCCACCAAAGGCGTCGGTGTCGCCGTCATGTTTTCCTATATTAGCGAGCGCAACATCAACAGCATGCTTAGCGGCTCCGTATTCGGGCTCATTTTAATCTCCGTGATTCTGATCATCGCACTGCGCAGCGTGAAAATCGGCCTGCTCAGTTTGATTCCCAATCTGCTGCCCATCGGTCTGACGTTTGGTCTGTGGGGCATGCTCGTCGGACAGGTCAACATGGCGGCGTCCGTGGTCAGCGGCATGGTGCTGGGCATCGTGGTGGACGATACGGTGCATTTCCTGAGCAAATATCTGCGCGCGCGCCGCGAAAACGGTCTGTCGCCCGCCGATGCCGTGCGTTACGCGTTCTCGACGGTCGGCATGGCGCTGATTGTCACAACGCTTATTCTGGTTGCCGGATTTCTGGTGCTGGCGCAGTCGGATTTCGCCATCAACGCGACGATGGCCATGCTTACCGCTATGGCGATCCCCATTGCCCTGATTGTTGATTTCCTGCTCCTGCCCCCCATTTTATTGAAGTTCGACGGTGCCGATGGCGCCCTCGTCAAAACCGATTCGCGTCATGACCTGGAGACCTCCCATGAACCATCGCTTGCCTAAACGTGTACGTCAGTCTGCTCTGTGCCTTGTTGCCTGCGCCGTCGCGTTCGGCGCACACGGACAAACTCCCGAAGAACGTGGCCTCGAAATCGCGCGCGAAGCCGATCGTCGCGACGCAGGTTTCGCTGATTCCAAAGTGTTGATGCAGATGACCCTGCGCAACAAGAACGGCGATGAACGCACGCGCGAAATGCGCAGCCAATCTCTTGAGGTGGCCGACGACGGCGATAAGAGCCTGATCGTGTTTGAAGATCCGGCGGACGTGAAAGGCACGGCGCTGCTGACGTTTTCCCACAAAGAGGCGTCGGACGACCAGTGGCTGTTCCTGCCGGCACTAAAACGCGTAAAGCGCATCTCGTCGAGCAACAAGAGCGGCCCGTTCGTGGGCAGTGAGTTTGCCTACGAGGATTTGTCGTCCCAGGAAGTGGAAAAATACGACTACAAATATCTGCGCGACGAAGAACTTGACGGGCGCGCGTTCTATGTCGTCGAGCGCTACCCGTTGGACGCCAAGTCCGGCTATACACGGCAGGTGGCCTGGATGGATCAGGAACACTATCGCGTGTTCAAGGTCGAGTTTTACGATCGCAAGAAAAGTTTGCTCAAGACTCTGTCCTCAAGTGATTTTCAGCAGTATCTCGAGCGCTATTGGCGCCCCGGCACCATGGAAATGGTCAATCACCAAACCGGCAAGAGCACGCGCTTGACGTTCAGCGACTATG
>CAYGSQ010000548.1:2150-2924 GCA_964352435.1 uncultured Gammaproteobacteria bacterium
CCAAAGCGGGCTTGATGAAGGCGACTTCACCCGCAACAGTCTGTCCAAAGCACGTTAATGAAACCGGGTTTCCGCTATGGATGGCTGATGACGGCGGCCCTTTGCTCGCCACTGACCATGGCGGGCGAATGGAGCGGCAACGTCGGTTTTGAGGGCACCTGGTTTGCTCGTGATCCGCTATTTGCCGAGCAATTCGACAACAATCTGTCGCTGTCGATCGAGCCCGAGTATTTCCACGACTGGGACAGCGGCAACCAGCGCATCGTCATTGCCCCGTTTGTGCGCGTGGATCTGCGCGACAAAAAACGTACCCATGCCGATCTGCGCGAGGCCTATTGGCAGCGCAGCTTCGATTCGGTGGAGCTGGCCGTGGGCCTGCGGCGCGTTTTTTGGGGCGTGACCGAATCGGCGCATTTGGTCGACATCATTAACCAGACCGATTTCGTGGAAAACATTGATGGCGAGGACAAACTGGGCCAACCGATGGTCAGTGTCCGCTGGCTGCCCGAGTGGGGCACTCTGGACCTGTTCCTGCTGCCGCTGCACCGAGCGCGCACGTTCGCGAGCCAGACCGGGCGCCCGCGCTTGCCTTTCCCCATCGACCAGAGCGCCGCGCAGTACGAAAGCTCACGTGGCGACCACCGACTGGATGTGGCCGCTCGCTACAGTCATTTTTTTGGTGATTTTGATGTCGGTATCGCGCACTTTTCCGGCACCATGCGCGAACCGCGCTTCGAATTCTCGTTCGACCCGACCCTCGGCCCGGTCCTGATC
>CAYGSQ010000549.1:0-2923 GCA_964352435.1 uncultured Gammaproteobacteria bacterium
GTTATATCGACTACGTCTGTCACGACTCACTGCCGGCCGTCGCACGCGCGGGGCTCGCGGACTCGGTCGATGCTTATTGCGAAGGCATCGGATTTTCTACTGAGCAGGTTGCGCGGGTGTTCGTAGCGGCCACGGGTCTTGGGCTCAAATTACGGTTGCACGCTGAACAGCTGTCCAATCTGGGCGGTGCGCGGATGGCGGCCGAGTGCGGTGCGCTGTCCGTCGATCATCTCGAATACCTGCAGAGCGCCGACATTCCCGAGTTAGCGCGGCGGGGCACGACGGCGGTCTTGTTGCCCGGTGCCTTTTACTGTCTGCGTGAAACCCAGCTGCCGCCGATCGCTGCCCTGCGCGAGCACGGCGTACCGATGGCGCTGGCCACGGATTCCAACCCGGGTACGTCGCCGGTCACATCGCTTTTATTAATGCTGAGCATGGGCTGCACGTTGTTTCGCATGACCCCGGTCGAAGCACTGCGCGGCGTCACCATCAACGCGGCCCGTGCGCTGGGTCGCGCGGACCGCATCGGCTCGATCGCGGTGGGCAAACGGGCCGATCTCGTTCGCTGGGACGTGCAGGACCCGGCCGAGTTGAGCTATCGCGTGGGGCATAACCCATGCCACAGCGTCTTGTTTGGCGGTGCGTTGCGATGAGTGGTCTTGAGCACATGGCGCTGACCGCCGACGACGCGCGTCCCAAATACCAGCAGATCAAGGATCTGGTTCTGCGCGAGCTTCGCAGTGGCGCGTGGGGCAGCGGGATTCGCCTGCCTTCTGAAAACGATTGGGTGGTGCGTCTTGGGGTCAGCCGCATGACGGTCAATCGGGCGCTGCGCGAGCTTAGCCAGGAAGGCCACATCGAACGCGTTCACGGGGTGGGTACGTTCGTTGCGACGCGCGTAGCTCACGCCAGTCTGATCGAGCTCAAGGACATCGCCGATGAAATCGCGGCGCGCGGTCACAGGCACAGTGCGCAGGTTGTGCGTTCACGCGCGGTACCCGCCACCCGCGCGATCGCCAAGACACTGGGCGTCGAACCGGGGGTGGAGGTGTTTCAAGTGACGGTTGTGCATTTTGACAACGGCGTGCCCATGCAAATAGAAGAGCGCTCCGTCAATCCGACGATGGCACCCGAGTTCTTGCAACAGGATTTCACGCAGGAAACGCCAACCGCGTATTTGCTTGGGCAGATTCGGCCTACCGAGATGGAACACCGCGTGCAGGCTGTTGCGCCCGATCGCGCGACGGTAAAACATCTGGCGCTCAAGACCGACGAGCCCTGTTTGCGCCTGACGCGGCGCACCTGGCATGACTCGCAGGTCGTAACCTGCGTCTCCTTGACCTATCCCGGTAGCCGCTACGATCTCGTTGCGCGTTACACCACCTGATTTTTGAGGCACACCATGGCTACCGCAAAAAACGATTTACGCAACCGATCCAAGGCGCGCACGGTACGTGCCGACCATGGCACGGGACTTACTTGCAAAAACTGGCAGAGCGAAGCGGCCTATCGCATGCTCAAAAACAATCTGGATCCGGACGTCGCCGAGCGCCCGGACGATCTGGTGGTGTACGGCGGTATCGGTCGCGCGGCACGCAATTGGGATTGCTTTGACCAGATTTGCGCTGCGCTGCGCGAGCTTGAAATTGACGAGTCGTTGCTGGTGCAATCGGGTAAGCCGGTTGGTGTGTTCAAGACCCACGAAAACGCGCCGCGCGTGTTGATTGCCAATTCGAACCTGGTGCCGAAATGGGCGACGTGGGAACACTTCAACGAGCTCGATAAAAAGGGCCTGATGATGTACGGCCAAATGACGGCGGGTTCGTGGATCTACATTGGCAGTCAGGGCATCGTGCAGGGCACTTACGAGACGTTTGTCGAAATGGCGCACCAGCACTTTGAAGATGTGGCGGCGGGTCGCTGGATTTTGACGGCGGGCCTCGGTGGCATGGGCGGGGCGCAGCCGCTGGCCGCGACGATGGCGGGATTCTCAATGCTCGCGATCGAGTGCGATGAAACGCGGATCGATTTTCGACTGCGTACAGGTTACGTCGACAAGAAAGCGGCGACGCTCGACGAGGCGCTGGCGATGATCGATGAGGCGTGCGCGAAAGGCGCAGCGGTGTCGGTGGCATTGGCGGGCAACGCGGCTGAAGTGTTGCCGCAAATTCATGCACTCAATCGCGTCCCGGACATCGTGACGGATCAAACATCGGCGCACGATCCCATCAACGGCTATCTGCCGGTGGGCTGGACCGTGGACGAATGGCGAGCGAAGGCCGACAGCGCTCCGGAGCAGGTCGACCGCGCTGCCCGTGCGTCTATGGCGCAGCACGTGAAGGCGATACTGGCGTTGCAGAATGCGGGGGCGATTGCGGTGGACTATGGCAACAACATTCGCCAGGTGGCGAAAGATGAAGGCGTGACCAATGCGTTCGACTTTCCGGGTTTTGTCCCGGCGTACATTCGGCCGCTGTTTTGTGAGGGCAAGGGACCGTTTCGCTGGGTGGCGTTGTCAGGTGATCCGGAAGACATTTTTCGCACGGACGAGAAGGTGCGGGAGCTGATGCCGCATGACAAACACCTGCATAACTGGCTGACGATGGCGCGGGAGCGGATTGCGTTTCAGGGCTTGCCGGCACGCATCTGCTGGGTTGGTCTGGGCGATCGTCATCGCCTTGGTCTGGCGTTTAACGAAATGGTGCGTACGGGCGAACTCAAGGCGCCGGTGGTTATCGGTCGCGATCATCTGGATGCGGGTTCGGTGGCGAGTCCCAACCGTGAAACGGAGTCTATGCGTGACGGGTCCGATGCGGTCTCGGACTGGCCGTTACTGAACGCGCTGCTGAATACAGCCGGCGGCGCTACCTGGGTGTCACTGCATCACGGTGGTGGTGTGGGCATGGGCTATTCGCAGCACTCG
>CAYGSQ010000550.1:0-2004 GCA_964352435.1 uncultured Gammaproteobacteria bacterium
GTCCAATGGATTGGCGGCGGGCGTGGTAAAGGGGTCAAAGCCAAAGGCGTCGCTCGCGGCAGCCCGACCTTGCACGGACACGGCCGCGAAGTCCTGGCCAAAGCTCTCTGCACGCATTTTGATCAGCAGCGCGCTGGTGATCAGGGAGACGGTCGAGGTGGTGGCATCGGCCGGTAACAAACCGTCGAGCGTAGCGTTACCCAAATCAATTTGCCGCAAACCCGATGTCGCCGATCCCGAATCTGCCGGATCGAAATAAGTACCGCCCTGACTGCGCACTAGATAATCGGGGCGCACGGCGGGCAACGCCGCACACCACTGTCCGTTGTCGTCAGTCTGTGCGGTAGCGACGGCAGCGCCAGCGGGCTCACCACCGGCACTAATTTCAAAGATCGAGACCGCCGCACCGGCCACCGGTCCAATGACTACGCGCCCGCAGATCTGCTGCGGCGGCTGCACGCTAAGCGGACGCACTGTGACCTCAACCGCGGCACTCGCACGTTCGTAGCCGTTGCTGATGGTGTAGGTAAAACGATCGACGCCGTTGGCGCCGGGCGCAGGCGTGTAGATCAAGCGATCGTCGCGCGCATCGGCGGGCGTGCCCTGATCATCGCGCGCCACCACGCCACGTGCGGCCGTTGAGAACGAAAACAACGCAAAGCCACCGGCATCCGCGTCCTCGTCGTTGGCCAGCACATCGATCACAACCGGCTGCGACAGCGTCGTGCGAGCTATATCGTCCCGCGCGATCGGTGCACGGTTACTGTCGCTGCCGCCGCCATTGGCGCCCGTTGCAACCTGTACCGTCAACACGCCCTGGGCCTCAGCGCCACGTGCATCGCGCGTGGTGTAGGTCACCATGATCGCGCCGCTAACATTTGCCGGCACCGTAATGAGCAGTCGATCATCGGCCGGGTTCTGCGGCGTACCGTTGTCGTCGATGCGCGCAGTACCCATCGTCGGCACACCGACCGACGCCAGAGTCAATTGATCGCCGTCAGGATCACTGTCGTTGTCGAGCACCGCAACCATCAGGTCACCGGCGCCGCCGGTAAATACCTCGTCATCCACAACCAGCGGTGTTTGGTTCGCCAGCTGCGGCGGCGGCAGCGAGCCACTGCTACCAGGGTTCTGAGGGACCGGTGCTGAAGATGTGTCGTTTGACCCACCGCTACCGCAGCCCGCGAGTGTCGCTACAAAGGCCAGCGCACAGACAACGCGGCACAGATGTTTTGTGCTGCGGTAGATGTCGTTCGACTGCATCATGTCAGGGATAGCCGCGCCTCAGATTCAGACTAATAAAACGGTTAATTCATGCGCACGAAACGCATTGGTTCAAGCGTAGCGCACAACGTCCAAGGTGCCTGTGCGATGCCTCACAGACCGCGCAAGTCGGTACATTTGCCATAAGTGCTCACCAATGAAAAAGGCCCGCAAAGCGGGCCCGTTCAAGATCTTGGTAGCGACGTAGAATTAGTTGCCGTCGGTATCCACCTGAAACGCCGCGGACCCCGCAATGTCGGTACCCGCATCGTCACTCAAACCGTAGCTGAAGCCGGCACCCTGGATCACGCCGTCGGCATCGCCGGAGAAGAAGCCTGACAGACCGCCACTACCTTGCGCGCTCGCGCCACCTTCGGTGATCGTCACGTCGTCGAACGCACCGGTAAAGGTTGCGTCATTGCTATTGATATCGATGTCGCGTGCGCTCGCGTCCCAGACCTGATTGGTCTGCGCAAATGACAGGCTCACATCCGCATCGACGGTTTGCGCATCAAAATTGGCATTCAAATCTGCACTGCCGAGCGTACCGACGTTGCCCTGATTGTCTGTCGGATCGGTATTACCGATCAACTGAAAACTCTGCGTGCCGGTTAGCGGGATTTGCGGCGTCGGCTGGTTGCCCTGTGAGGTCACCCAGTGCGTCGATCCTTGCACCGCAAGTGTGGCGGTGCCGGTGTCGTCCGTTGCGCTGACCGCGCCACCGGACCAGCGTCCCCAGGA
>CAYGSQ010000550.1:2014-2915 GCA_964352435.1 uncultured Gammaproteobacteria bacterium
ATTGCGTGCCGTTGACATCAAAGCCACTGAGCGACTGATCGACGGCCGTGGTCAGCGCCGCGCGCCCGGCTCCAACGGCGCCGGTTCCGACGCCGGGTAGATTGCTATATGCCACGGCACCGCTCGTGTCGGTTGTCGTCGCGACACCGGTATTGAAATCGACCACTGGTGCGGTCGGGCTTGCCGTCTGCGCGGCCACGCCCGTATCGGGTGCCGCCACTTCGTCCGGCGCCGTAAACTGCGCGGTAGATTCGTCCACCGCGTCATTATTTACTTGCGCTTGCGTTGCCGGTGCGAGCACTTCACGTGCCGTGGGCGATGCGCGCGGCGCGGATTTCGCATCGGTGGCCACGCCAAATTCGTCTGCTTGAAGATCGAGAAAACCCGATTCGTTCACGACGCGGATCGCGCCACTATTAACACCGATGTACAAACCATCGCTGATCGCTTGACCCACGGCCGCAGACAGGGCTGCGCAGTCGCCGGCACACAGGACAGCGTCATAGTCCGTGCCGCGAATACCGATGGTGGCTACCGGTGTGCGTACACGATAGGCCTCTTTGTCTTTCTTGCCCACCGCACCCGTGATGGAGCGGAAACCACCTTTGAGCAGCGCGAAAAAACTGGTCTCGCGTTGCGGACTGAAATCATCTTCCGGATTTTGCGGATAGTGAAACGCTTCGATCAAAAATTCGGTTGCCGGACGCAATGCGATGAGACCACCATCGCCCATACGAATCTGAACGCGCCCGTTCACGCCCGTTACAATGCGGTCGCCTTCATACAATTCGCCGCCTTTGGCCAGCGCGCGCGCGGAGCCCTCCGCCGCCACCACTTGCGCCATGCCAAAACCGAAAATCGCGCTACCAGCGAGGTACGCACCCGCCAGGGCCCCAAGGGA
>CAYGSQ010000551.1:0-2902 GCA_964352435.1 uncultured Gammaproteobacteria bacterium
ATCCAACAGCGCTATTGGCGCTGGCCTTTACGATGATCGTTCCAGCGATGAGACTTACGAAGAATTGGCTAGCTATTCGGGTACGCTGTTGCGCAATGGGTTTAGCGTTCTCGTTGATGCCGCATTTCTACATCACAAAAGACGTGAGCGATTTCGCCAGTTGGCGGCACGGTATGCTGCGCGTATGGTGATTGTCTTCTGCGTTGGCAGTGAGGAGGTGCTGCGTGCACGCATCGCGCGGCGCACGCAGGAGGGAAGCGACGCGTCAGAGGCGAACTCGAAGGTACTCAACTGGCAGTTAGCTCAGCACGAACCGCTGACCATTGACGAGCAAGCGGGGGCCGTCACGGTTGACGCAGATGCACCACAGGACCTGGATCAGATTGCCACGGCAATCCAACAACTTTGTCGGAGGTAACTTTCATTAACAGTGTCGAGCGAGATCACCAAGTCAAACGAGTTCTGGTCGTGGAGGGCTCTGCCAACTTTGTCGTTCTTGTAATCAAGCTGGCGGTGGGTCTGTTAACGGGTTCATTGGCGATACTGGCTGATGCAATGCACTCATTGATGGATGTCGCCAATAACGTCATCGCCTGGTTCGTTGTGCGTGCGAGTGCCGAGCCACCAGATAAGGAGCATCCTTATGGTCACCGCAAGTTTGAAACGCTCGCGGTCTTTTTTTTGGCCACGTTGCTTATCGTATTGGCGATTGAACTGGTGCTCCACGCCGTGCGCCGGGATACCGTAACCATTGATCCAATGCCCATTGGCCTTCTATTCATGATCGGCGTGCTGATTATCAATGTGCTGTTGGCAACATGGCAGAGGGTTTGGGCGAAGCGACTCGATTCCGATATTCTGCACGCAGACGCGAGCCACACATTCTCTGACGTACTCACGACCATTGTGGTTATCGTCGGCTGGCAACTTTCGGCGCGCGGATTCCCGTGGCTGGACGCGTTTGGCGCCGTTGCGGTTGCGAGTTTCGTGCTGTACCTGGCTTGGCAACTTTTTCGCCGCGTGATTCCTGTATTGGTGGATGAGCGGTCGGTTGACTCGCAGCTACTAAAAGATAGCGTTCGTAGAGTTGCAGGGGTACGCGACGTACTACGCGTTCGCTCGCGATGGCAAGGTAGCACCCGTGCTGTGGACTTGGTCGTGACTGTTAGCCCAACGCTTGTAACGCGCGATGCGCATGCGATCGCGGATGCAATTGAATCACTGCTAGCGGAACGTTTCGATGTGGAAGACATCTCCGTTCACATTGAACCTGACGATTCTTAGACCCGATTCTGTCGTTGGCACGGGTCAAGTGGGTTATCTCCGAAGCGTTTTTAGGTGCATCAATAGCGTTCCTGTCACTATTTGGCCGTAATCGCAACATGCTTTGCGCGGTGGCGTTCATGCCAAATGACCAAAAGCTCGTGCGCCCGGCAGAGACGGTCAGTGGCTACGTCGCAATTCAAATGCACGAGCGTAGTTTCACGACAGTTAGCGTTATGCTGCGCTGGGAAAAGCCCGCCTTCTTCAGCTGTTCGCGTGAGGCCGGCTCGGTTAGATGACATACGCGCATTCCACGATAGTCCGATGGTCGTGCGGAAGCAGACAATGGTGACTCGCAAGCTGAGTGAGTAACGCCATGTGCAAAGCAAATTGGTGGCTTCTATTTCTACCGGTAATTGCCTCATGCACCGGGCCACTCGATGCCCTGTCCAACTACGAGCCGGTCAATGCGACCACCGTTGTTCCGGCGCCCGAAGCGAAACCGTCCGCGACCTATGATCCCGAGCGAGTTGATCATGGCAAGTATCTCATCGAATTGCTGGGCTGTGGTGCCTGTCACACTCACGGCGCTTTGATGGGGCGGCCCGACAATGATCGACTGCTTGCCGGCTCGCGCATCGGCCTGGCCCATTCGAATCCATTGCGGGTGGAGCATCCGGCGATTGTTTTTCCACCGAATCTTACGCCGGATACTGAAACGGGGATCGGGGGCCTTAGCGATGGACAATTGCAATACGCAATTCGTCACGGCGTCGGTCGTCGCGGCGATGCGCTTAAGGTGATGCCTGTTGCGGCGCTGGTGCAACTTCGCGACGACGACCTGATGGATATCGTCGCGTATTTGCGCAGCCTCGAACCGGTGCATCATGAGGTGCCGGCCAATGTGCCTGAGGGTACATCGACCGATGCACTCTTTGTGCATTTCGGCGTGTATCAAAATCGTGCTGAGGAATAGAAGGGATCGCCCACCTCGTCGCCGCGCCCGGTAACGTTGATGTACATCATCATCATCGCATCACATTGGGGATTGTTCTGAGATTGCCTCCGGGATCAACGCAAACAGATGCGAAAATCGAGTGTAGCGGCGATGCCGTTCTGGTTGAGCTGCACGACCATCGTAGCGTCGGTTGAAGGACTAAACGCAAAAACCTGCATCTGACTCGGCCTAACCAGCTTTGGTCGAGTCGCTGACCCGCCCAGGTCAGCGATCCGCGATGGTGCGACTAAAGAGAGCGCCTGAACCGCTGGTACGCGGCCTTAATGTCGGTGCCCAAATCACGTGACGCATCGGCAAAATCGTGTGCGGCACGCGCGGCTGTCTTGGTTTTTTCGTTAACACGAGACTCGAACTCGAGCCATTGTTTCTCAACCTCTTCCCACTCGTCCTTGACTTCGGCCTTGAGCAAATGGGCCTGTAGCTTGAGTTCGTCGCGCTCTGTACGCAGTTCGTCTCGTAGGTTGCGCAGGTCGTCTATCACATTCATGTTGGTCTCCTGGTTTGGTCGCCGCCATGCGTCGCCGGTCAGTTTTTCAAACAGGGAAAACGCCGCAGCAGGGGCGCGTCTAACTTGCTGAAGCCACTTGGATTGCCAAGTGTTCAATCTACATAGTGCAGATT
>CAYGSQ010000552.1:0-2894 GCA_964352435.1 uncultured Gammaproteobacteria bacterium
ACGCAGGCTGGTTGGCCGCTTAGTACCCTGCCGCGTGGCCATCCTTACGCGACTCTGACGCCCCAAGATAGACACCGTTCTTTTTATCCCAGCGAATGGCCTGGTAACCGCCGTAACCTGATCCGCCGATCGTCAGCGCGTGGCCACGTTTCGTGAGCCCGTCACGCACATGCTGCGAAAATCCCGATTCGATATGCACACTGCCGCCGTCGGTCATCACCTCACCCGTGGGCTGTGAAGAGCCGTCATGACGGATGCGGGCGGCATCGCCTGCCTCTTGCAGGTTCATACCAAAATCAACCAGGTTGATGACGATCTGCGCGTGGCCCTGCGGCTGCATTCCCCCGCCCATTAAACCAAAACTGATCAATGGTTCGCCGTCACGCGTAACGAAGGACGGAATGATGGTATGAAACGGCCGCTTGCCGGGCGCGTAGACATTGGCGTGACGCTCATCGAGACTAAACAATTCGCCGCGATCCTGCAGAATGAACCCGAGATCGCCGGGTGTCATGCCCGAACCCATACCGCGATAATTACTTTGAATGAGCGAGACCATGTTGCCCTGTGCATCCGCCACGGTCAGATAGATCGTGTCGCCCTGTTCCAATTTGGCATCGCCTGCGGGCAACTGCTGCGACGCTTTCATGGGATCAATCAGCGCGCGACGTTCCTCCGCGTATGCCTTACTGATCAGGTGAGCAACGGGTACGTCGACAAAATCGGGGTCGGCGTAAAAGCGTGCGCGATCTTCAAACGCCAGTTTCTTGGCCTCGACAAAATGGTGCACATACTCGGGGCTGTCATAACCCATCGCCGCTACGTCATAGCCCTCCAGAATATTGAGGATTTGCAGCGCCGCTATACCCTGACCGTTCGGTGGCAGCTCCCAGACCGTGTACCCTCGATAGTCGGTGGATACCGGCGCCACCCATTCAGATTTGTGCGCAGCCATATCTGCAACGGTGATGTAACCGCCCTGCTCGCGCATGTAGGCGGCGATGGTGCGCGCCATGTCTCCGCGATAGAACACGTCACGCCCTTCTTCGGCGATGCGGCGCAACGTCTTGCCCAAGCGCGGATTCTTGAACACTTCACCTTTGGCGGGCGCACGGCCATCCGGCATATAGGTTTCACGAAAGCCAGGGAAGCCCTCCAATATTGGGACGCTGCGCTGCCAGTAATAGGCGATGAGCTCAGTGACACCGAAGCCGTTTTCGGCGTAATCAATCGCCGGCGCAAGAATATCGCCCATCGGCATACTGCCAAATCGATCATGCAACTCGAACCAACCGTCGACCGTACCCGGCACGCGGACGGGCAGCGGCCCGTGGGACGGTATCTTGTCGAGGCCCATTTCTTTTAGCTTGGCCAGTGACAGGCTCTGGGGTGAACGACCGCTTGCATTAAGGCCGTGCAGTTTTTTGGACTCGGCCTCCCACACAATGGCAAACAGGTCGCCGCCGATGCCGTTGCCGGTGGGCTCAACCAAACCCAATACAGCGTTCGCCGCGATAGCAGCATCAATAGCGTTGCCACCGGACTTGAGTACGTCGAGCGCAGCTTGAGTCGCCAATGGCTGACTGGTTGCCGCCATGCCACGCGTGGCAATGACCTCTGAACGGGTGGCGAACGGTTGTCCGGTGATGCGATCGCCGCCACTCACCTCAACCGCGACCAGACACAAAGCCACGCAGGCCAATCGGTGCATCGGGAACATGAACACTCTCCAGCAAAATGAGAAAAATCAGGTACGCAGCAGGTTTTTGAGACGGTCGATCAACTTGCGGCGTTCGGCCGAACTGCTATCACCTCCGCCAAACACGAATACGCCCGAGTTGTAGCTGTCACCGAACGTCACGGCAACATTGATCGTTTGGCCAATTGCGACGACAAACTCCTCTTCGTTCAGCGTGGACAAGGGATGGACAAACAGACCCCAAAGTACGCCCTTTGCAACGGCATAGCGTGCATCGAGCGCACTCTCAAAATTAGCCTGCATTAGTCGCAGCAGTTCACCGTCTTCAAGCGCCTCAACTTCGGTCACAGGCACCATAAGTCGCATGCGGTCCGCCGCCTCGTCATAGACCAGAACCACGGGCTGCCCTTCCACGGAAAACTCGATGACATTGCCGTAGATCTGCGCGTCCTCGTCGATCTGGCCGACGATGGCGCTCAGACGCTGTGCCGTCATCACATCAGGCGCGGCGCGCTCGGTGGGCTCAGCGGACCCGGCCTCGGCACCGAGCAACAAACATACGGCCACTGAGGCCGCCAGAATTAAACGCATCATGGCAACGCACCTTTTATGTTGAGCGCCGAACTCCCCACGAAACCCGAGAGTGCATCCACGACCGGCCAATGTCTAGCGGAGCGTGACATGATCACGGGAATGGCAGCTTTGCACCGCCAATGCACTCAAGCGACGTCCATTCCGGTCGCTATGAATATACCCGTCCTGTCCGGAACACATCTATGCACTTGTCACTATACGTTAGCATCGTCGATCCTTGCGGCCACAGCCTCATGCGGGCCGGTCCATGAGCGCGGGCGCCGCACAACGTGACGCCGTAGCGCCAAGCCCAAGCCAAAGGGCGGGCGAGGCGATCGTAGTGGCACGGCAACCTGTCTACGACGGTGCCATGAAGCTGTATGCCTACGAGATCTTGTTTCGAAGCCCCGATGGCCAACCCATTACGGACGGTGAACACGCTACCTCTCAGGTCATCGTGAATACGCTGATGGACATCGGCCTTGAGCGACTGGTGGGCCAATCGCTGGCGTTCGTCAATATGACCCGGCGTTTTCTCACTGGCGAGCTGCCCCTACCACCCATGAGTGATCAGGTTGTGCTCGAAATTCTTGAAGACATCGAACCGGATGCAGACGTGGTC
>CAYGSQ010000553.1:0-2893 GCA_964352435.1 uncultured Gammaproteobacteria bacterium
GCCGATACGCAGCAACGCTGGCTTCAGAACAATGACAATCATGATCCGGATCCCCCAGGTAACCGCACTTGCACGGTTTCATTGCCTTGTTGTCACCAAGGCAATTCAATTACTTACGTGTGCCCGCCGGCTATCCCGAGAAAATCGAGACTTTGGGTGATCACATGCGCGCCACTCGCCTAAGGCGCGGTCAGCACCTGAAACGCGTCGCCAGGTTCATCGGTGTGACGATGGACTGCGTCTTGAACTGGGAGCAGAACCAGAACTCTCCAGGCACGAGACATTACCCGAAAATTATGGAGTATCTGGGCTACTGTCCGGTGCCCGAAGACGCGTGGGGCGCCACGCTTGGAGGTCGAGCAAAGCTCCATCGGACCCACCGCGGGCTGTCGATCAAGGAAGCAGCCACCGAAATCGGAGTCGACCCAACATCGCTGGCGCGATGGGAGAAGCAAGGATTTGACCCAACGCAGAAATACAGACGATTGCTTCGCCGGTTCATAGGACGCACGCGCACCGACCAAAAAATGATCTGTGCGACAGAAACAGCCAAAAGCAAATGTTTCCATACCACTGGCGATACTTGCGGTAGGGCGTCTATCCTTTTTATCCGTGGCACGGCTTGCGTATGGTCAGTGGGTTGAACCACGAGTACATGACGCCGCATGGTCCAGTCTACCCGGACTATCGCCTGGGACCGACGGGTGATGCACCCAAAGCCAACTGCGCAACGTGTCATCAGGGGGTGAACAAGCCTTTAGGTGGTGCGCCGATGCTTAAGGACTATCCGGCGGCGCTGATCGGAGAGAAGAAATAGGACTTGCCGTGGGGTCATCCCACGGCGGGACTTCGCGGCACACGGACGTGCGGTGATTGCGGAACGGATGCGCGTCGAAAGAAAGACGATGCAGTAACCGGGTAGCGGAGACGTTACCCGGTTTTTTTGTGGGATTTAGCCGTGGGTGTAGTTGCTTCGGCGCTTCCAGCTCCCACGGGAATGGGGGAGCGTACTCATTGCACGAATTCTTCCGTATCGATCTCGGCCTGTGTCGGCGCCGGATATCTGGGTCCGCTCACCGTGTCTTTATTCACCAGCCCCTCAAGCCGTCGACGGATATCCGTTGAAAGGCTAATGTCCCTGGCAGCGAAGTTTTCTGCCAAATGCTCAAGCGACGTGGTGCCAGGTATAACGTGTACATTTTGGCCGCGCCGAAGAACCCAGGCCAACGCGAGCTGTGCAACGCTACAACCCACCTCTTGAGCAAGCCCTCTGAATTCACGCAACCATTGCTGGTTACTGGAGAAATGCGGTTCCTGAAAACGCGGCATTGCCCGGCGAATGTCTTTTTCTGCGAACGTTGAGGGGTCGACGTCTACTGCGGTCAGGAATCCACGCGCGATCGGTGAAAACGCAACGAATGCGATACCGAGCTCTGCGCACTTGTCGAGTACAGCGATCTCAACATTGCGACTCCAAAGCGAATACTCCGACTGCACAGCTGCAATCGGATGTATGGCGTGGGCTTTGCGGATCGTATCGGCGGATACTTCAGATAATCCGATCGCCCGCACTTTACCTTCATCAACGAACCGACTCATTTCGCCAACGCTGTCTTCGATTGGCGTGACCTTGTCGTAGCGGTGCAAATAGTAAAGATCGATAACGTCTGTTTGCAGTCGACGCAAAGAATTTTCGATATCTTCACGCAGCTTCGCCGGACTCGAATCTATAGTGCGCACGCCGTTTTCACCGCGCATACCGCATTTGCTCACCAGGACAACCTTGTCTCGATGCGGTTTGAGAAACGGGCCCACCAACTCTTCATTACGACCAAAACCGTAGAGAGCCGCAGAATCGAAGTGATTGACACCAAGGTCTAACGCTCGCTGCAAAACCACCTCGCCCTGCTGGCGCGAAGGCGGTACGCCGTAGGCATGCGACAGATTCATACAGCCTAGACCGACTTCACAGACGTCAAACGGACCGAGCTTTCTCATACTTGACTCTCCTCAGGCCAGTAAAGTCGCATTGGATTATCAACAAGCAGCTTGTGCTGCAGGGCTTTTGTGCGCGCGATTCCTGGAATCATATTTACCACCTCACCGTCGTCTGGAATGGCCTGCTGCATATTCGGATGCGGCCAGTCGGTACCCCATATACAACGCTCGGGATAGTCCGCAACCAGTGGCGCGACCGCCTGCGCAAAAGCATCCCAGGGTGGCCCCGACGAATCCAGTCGATCCGGACACGTTGGCTTGAACCAGATGTCCTCGCGGCTATCGAACAGACCACGGAGCGCCTGCATATCGACGCCATCGGGCCCCTGCGTCACATCCGGACGACCCATATGGTCGATCACGATCGGCACCGGGATAGCATCAAGAAACGGGCGCAGCTCGGCCAGCAACTCCGCTTCAAAATAGACCACAACATGCCACCCCAGTGTCTCAATGCGACGGGCTATCTCAATAAACTTGTCCTTGGGCGCGTTGTCGACCAGGCGCTTCAGGAAATTAAATCGCACGCCTCGAATGCCGCCATCATGCAACGCTTCGAGCTGTTTGTCGTCCACTCCGGGATCTACAACCGCAACGCCCCGCGCGGTGCCGTTGGAGCGCGCGATCGCATCGAGCGTCGCGGCGTTGTCTGTGCCGTGGCAGCTCGCCTGCACGATCACGTTGCGAGCAAAACCGAGGCGATCTCGTAGCGCAAACAGCATCGCAGGGGTCGCGTCGTCCGGCAGATATTTTGCTTTCGCGCTAAACGGAAACTGGCTCGCCGGTCCGAACACGTGGCAATGCGCATCGACGGCGCCAGGTGGCGGCTCAAAAGTTGGCTTCGATGGGTTGCTGTGCCAACTGACAATTCGTTCGCTCATACAAATACCTCGCC
>CAYGSQ010000554.1:0-2892 GCA_964352435.1 uncultured Gammaproteobacteria bacterium
CAACTCGGCCGCCGTCGCGACCGGCTATTTTATTGTTGTGCCCGCGACCGGGCAAAGCCAACCATCAGACGCATGGCAGGTACGCACCAGCATGACCATTCGTGGCCAGGCACGCGATCATGCGGCGTTGTCGAGTTTCGTGCGCCGCCTGTTCGAGCAGCCCGATATTCAAGACGTCAAACTCAATCGCACCAGTCGGCAGGACACCCAAAGCGCCAGTGTCGTGGCCTTTGATTTGGCCATCACGCTCGACAGTGCGTCGGTGAGTCAACCATGACCGTTAACTGGCAAACGATACCGACACGACAGTTCTACCTTCTACTCGGAGGGATCGCGCTATTGGCTCTGGTCGGCTTTGCAAGTCTCGTCACGGTGCCCCAATTTAAACGCGTTCAGACCGCTGAAAAAACGCGTGTTGCTGCACCCCAGCCCGGCAATGACAGCACGACACTGGGCGCACAGTTGGCCGAGCTGGATGCGGAAATCGTCGCGCTGGCCAAACGCCTTCATGGTGATCGCGCCACCTTGCCTGCACGGGAAATTGAAGCGTTTGTGGTCGATCGACTGCAGACCAACGCGTGGGCACACAATGTCGCGCTGCAGAGTATTGTGCCGCGCGCAGGCGACAGCGTTGAGCAGTTCGAAGAGCTTATTTTTGAACTCTCTCTGACGGGGCAGTATGAAGATATTTATGCCTGGCTGCGCCAGCTTGGCGACGACCTTGGTTTCGTCGTCATTAAACAACTTCGGATGACAGCCGTAGCGCCGGAACAAAAGGACCCGCAGCTGCGGGCAGATGTGACATTGGCGTCGTATCGCCGGGTAACCGGATAATGGGACGCTTGCCAGTCATACTCGCGAGCGCAGCCATTTCAGCGCTGGCTCACGCCGCAGACGAACCTGCGCTGGTTCACAATCCGTTTGCCCGCCCCGACGTGGCGGCCACGGTTTCGCCCTCCGGCGCGGTGAGTGGCGGCTGGCCGGAAGAATTACGCGCCACACTGGTCGATGGCAAACAGTCACTGGCCAACCTCGACGGCACATTGGTCACCGTCGGCGAAACGGTCGGCGGTGCAACTGTGATGCACATCGGCGAGGGCGTTGTCACGCTCGTACGCGGCAAAACGTCGCACGTTATGAAACTGAATGAAGACACCACACCAACGAGAAGGCGAGCACGACGTGAGTAGCAAACTGACGATTCGACGTCGCTTTTCGTGGCTGGCGATCACGGCTGTATTGGTGATGGCAGCATCGCTATTGACTACCCGTGCGCACGCTCAGTCGCTGTCACTGGCGATGCAGGACACCGAGCTTGCCGAAGTGATGGCCATGCTGTCACGCCAGCAACGCGTCAATATCTTGCTGACCGGCGACGTGGGCGGCACCGTATCATTCAGCCTCTACGACATGGAATTGGGCGCGGCAATCCGGGCCATAGCCTCAGCCGCAGGCTACGCCGTCGAGTACCGCGACGGCAGCTATTTTGTCGTTGAACATGGAGAAGCCGGAAAATACGCACCCGACGGCATCACCGTCGTGCGCAGCTTTGAAGTTCGCTACGCGGATATGGCCTCGATGGAGGCGACGCTTACCCCGTTTCTTTCTACCTACGGGACGCTCACCCTGGCCGTTGATCGACGCCTGATGATTGTCGAGGACACGCCGCAATTCGTGGAGCGCATCGAGTCGATCCTCACCGCGCTCGACCGCCCGCCACAGCAAATTCTGATCGAAGCCAAGATTCTTGAAGTGACGCTTGAAGATGAAGATGCGTTTGGCGTTGACTGGCGCAAACTGTTTGACAGTGACGGCGGTACCGGCACGGTTGGCACGCGCAATCTGGCGGGCGACGGCGCCGGGTTCTTTTTTGACTACGCGACGCCGAACGTCGAGGCAACGCTCACGGCACTGCGCGCCCGCGGCCGGGTGCGCACGCTGTCCACCCCTAAACTACTGACCGTTCAGAATCAGGAAGCGTCCGTCATCATTGGTGATCGCCGTGGCTATCAGGTGACGACCACCATCAATCAGGTGACGACGGAGAGTGTCGAATTCCTGGAGTCCGGGGTCATCTTGCGCGTCACGCCCAACGTGGATCGTGACGGCCGTGTCATGATGGATATCCATCCCGAGGTCAGCAACGGCACGGTGGATGCCAACGGCGTGCCGTCACAAACCACGACCGAGGTAACCACCAGCCTGATCGTCCCCGATGGCCAAACCATTTTCATCGGCGGCCTGATGAAGCACACGCTCAGTGAGGTGACGAACGGCGTACCGCTACTGGAAGGTCTGCCCGGTATCGGACGCCTGTTTAGCAATCGCGAGTCGACCAACGTCAACACCGAGACCGTCGTGCTCATAACACCCCGCGTCATCACGACGACGCTTGAGCATTGGAACAACGAACAGTTGGACCTCGTGGACGAACACTCACGCGCATTGCACGATGCGCAAAATCGAATGCAGCGCGACGTCAACGACCGATTCAAGTCGACGTCGGTCGATCTCAGTCGCTTCCCCAGTCTGCGCATGTCGTCGCGCCCGAACATAAAGGGCGCTGCCAACACGTTCAAGCGCGACCCAGATCGCCCCTACACGCTTTACTATTTTCACAGTCATGACGAAGACGACGCGCGCGAATTTGTCGCACGCCACCCTGAGGCGCTCTACGGCCCGGCGCTGGAAGCCGATCGCTACGTGATCATGTCGGGGCACTTTGCGACTCACCAGGCCGCTCAGGATGCGTTGGCCCAATTGCCTGCAACGCTGGCCAAGTGGAAGCCAGCGGTGCGCGACACACGCGAACTGATACGTGAGGGTAGTTAGGCGTCATACGCGGCCCGCGCTGGCGCGTGGCCTGTCGCTCATTGAGCTCCTGATTAGTGT
>CAYGSQ010000555.1:0-2890 GCA_964352435.1 uncultured Gammaproteobacteria bacterium
GTTTTGGTCTCGACCGCGAAATCGGTGTCATAGATTTCGAGAATCTTGTCGCCAGCCGCTCGCGCAATGGTGATGACGTCGGGGAGCAGTTCGTGAATATGCATCGTCAGTTGCCTGCACTCAAAATGGATCGGTTATCATACGCGGCCATGCACAAACTCTCTAACCAACATGTCGATTGGGATGCCGTGGACACGGTGCTGCTGGATATGGACGGCACCCTGCTCGATCTGCATTTCGACAGCTATTTCTGGCTGCAGGTCATCCCGCAGTCCTACGCAAGTTCGGTCGGCAAGTCGCTGGCGGACGTGGCAGACGGGCTGCGCGCGGTGTTCGAGGAAAAGCGCGGTACGCTCGACTGGTACGCCATCGACTTCTGGACGCGCCAGTTGTCGATGGACGTAATGGCGCTGCAGCGCCAAAACGCGTCGCGTATCAGCTACCTGGCAGGTACCGTGGACTTTCTGCGCGCGCTGCAGGCAGCGGGTAAACGCAGCATGTTGGTGACCAACGCCGACCGCCAGACGCTGGCCTTAAAGGATGAGCGTACCGGCGTGACCGGCTGGTTCGACGAGGTGGTGTCTTCCCATGATTTTGGCATGCCCAAAGAACACGAGGGCTTCTGGCCCGCGTTTGTCACCAAATACGGCGTTATGGCAAATAGAGCCGTGTTTTTCGATGACACTGTCACGGTGCTCGATGCCGCGCAGCAGTTTGGCCTGGGTCAGGTCGTCGCGATTGCGCTGCCCGACTCCCAGGCGCCGCGGCGACCCGCCACGGGGCACACGACGATCGACGGCGTCCGTGATCTGATCGACGCGGCCTAGCCTGCATTTTTTTTGCGTGGCACCGGGCGGACTTAGCGGCGCTGACCACCGCCGCTGTGACGACCACCACCACCACCGGACGAGCGGCCGCGACGTCCGCCACCACCACCACCACCGCCACTGCGGGGCTTGGGTGGGCGGCGTTTGCGCGGAGGCCGGATAATTTCGGGTAAATCGTCGGGTGAATACTGGTCGACCGGCAGGCGGTAGCCCACGTATTCCTCAATTTGCGGCAGGCCCTGAGCGTAGTCTTCACAGCCAAAGCTGATGGCGTCACCCTCGGCGCCCGCGCGGGCGGTCCGACCAATACGGTGGACGTAGTCTTCGGCATCCTGCGGCAGATCGTAGTTGAACACGTGACTGACTTCGTCCACATGCAGGCCGCGCGACGCGACGTCGGTGCCGATCAGAATTTGCAGTTCGCCGTCTTTAAATGCCTGCAGCATGCCCTGGCGTTTTTTCTGCGGTACATCGCCCGAGATTGCGCGTGCGCTGAAGCCATTGGCCTCGAGTGTGCGCTGGACGTCGTCCGCCGCGCGACGCGTGTTGACGAAGACCATCGAGCGATGCGGATCCTTTTCTCGCATTAGTGAGATCAATAGCGGCATTTTGTCGCGATTGGATGGGAAATAGATAACCTGCTTGATGCGGTCAGCGGTAACGTTTTCGGGCTCGATCTGCACCAGCTCCGGGTCGTTCATGTGCTCATATGCAAGCTCAAGCACCCGGTGTGACAACGTCGCGGAAAACAGCAGGTTCTGGCGCTTGTCGCGCGCTGGCAGACGCCGCATCAGATAGCGGATGTCCTTGATAAAGCCCAGATCAAACATGCGATCGGCCTCGTCAAGAATGAGCACCTGGATGGCGTTGAGGCTAAACAGGCCCTGCTTGAAGTAATCGATCAGCCGGCCCGGTGTGCCGATGATGACATCGACGCCGTCGAGCAGAGACTGGCGCTGCTTTTCGTAGTCGGTGCCGCCATAAACCAGGCGGATGCGCAGTCCCAGGTGGTCGCCCAGAATGACGGCATCTTTATAGATCTGGATGGCTAATTCGCGCGTTGGAGCCAGAATCAGGGAGGCAGGCTCGCTGTCTTTGCGCTCTTTGTCGGGGTGCGCCACCAGTTTTTGGAACATGGCGAGCAAGAAGGCGGCCGATTTGCCGGTGCCCGTTTGCGCCTGACCGGCGACATCGCGGCCATTGATCGCCAGCGGCAAAGTCTGCGCCTGGATCGGGGTGCATTGGGTAAATCCGGCGTTGACAACGCCTTCAAGTACGGTCGGATCGAGGTCCAGATCGCTGAAGGCGACCTCGGACAAATGGGTGGTAGTCATATTATTTTGGGTTGCGCCCTTGAAAAAATCTCAAAATGTTGCAAAATATCTGCTGTCGGGCGTCAAAGCGCCCCGGCGGATGAGCCCACAGCGGCCAGACCTTGCTTCCCCCGACGCAAAGATAGCGAAAACAATCTTGGCATTGTGCCTTATCCGGCACCCGGCGTCACTGTCACGCCCTCTTCGAACACTAAGTCTGTCCTGCTCAATCACATTTTGACACCCGACCTTACGTTACCCCCACTGGAGAAAAAGAAAATGAGCGACAACCTCGTCACGATGACGGATGACTCATTTGAGAGCGATGTTCTTAAATCCGACACGCCGGTCCTGATCGATTTTTGGGCTGAATGGTGCGGACCATGCAAGATGATCGCCCCGATCCTCGATGAAGTGGCTGGCGAAATGGCCGGTCGCGTCAAAATCGCGAAGCTTAATATCGAACAAAACCCGCAGACGCCGCCCAAATATGGCGTGCGCGCAATTCCTGCCCTGATCCTGTTCAAAAACGGAGAAGTTGAGGCACAACACATGGGCGTCCTGTCCAAAACTCAACTCACACAATTTCTGGAAGAAAATCTATGAGAGGCTACCTAGGCGGCTCGTCGCGCAGCGGTCCTAAAAAACCGTCCACCAATACTCGCGGCAATCGCAATAACGACAACAAAGGCAACAAAAGTCGCCGCCGTCCACAGCAAAATGGCGGTCATCATGACGATGGCGAGGACC
>CAYGSQ010000556.1:0-2884 GCA_964352435.1 uncultured Gammaproteobacteria bacterium
TTGAGCGCGCCCAGTGCCGGTGGGATTTCAAGAAGTTGCAGAATGACGGGCTGGTCGGCCCCCAATAGTTGGCCGGAGGCAATGCGAAACGCGAGCTGGTAGCCGATCTGGCCGGCAGCGCCGGTAATGGTTACGCGGACGGGGGCTTTCATAGCGAACTCCTGAAAACGACAGTAGAAAATTGGCCGCAGAGTTTAGCACTGCGAAGGGTCATGCGCAGGGGCCGCCTCGTGTTCCGGTTGGAGGGTGCGGCGGGGGCCGCGCGACTAAGGGGTGTCTTCGGGCTCCGGGCGCTGCAGCGGGAAGTCGTCCGGCAGCTCGTAGTCAGGGTAATCCTCGATAAATTCGTCGAACAACGCCTGAGCCTCGTCGGTGCGCCCCAATCGCCACTGGCGGCGGATGCGCTGCAGGATTTGATCGACCCGGGCCTGTTCCCGCGAACTCAGCGCGACGTTATCGGCCGTGACGCGTGAGCCGGTTACAACGATCTGATCGATGGCGTCGGTGACCGGCCGGGGCGCTGCGGCGGCCGTTTTTGGTGCGGGCGGCAGGGCATACTGATCGTTCAAGTCTTGCGCCGACACCGGATCATCGGCGCGACGCGCGCGAGCTTCAACTGCGCCGTGCAATTCTGCGCGCTGTCGCAGCGCCGCCATCTCGCTATCTTGCGCGGCTGGTGCGGGTTGGCGAGCGGCGTCGACGTCCGCGCGATTGCCTGTCGCAACGGGCGCGGCGGATTCCAGATCGCCGCTCCTGGAACGCGAGAGGTTAATGGAAACGGGTTCTTGCCCGCGTTCAGGTTCAGCAGGCGCCGGCGCACTTTCGCGTTCCACGCTCTCGCCGATGTTGCCTGGCGTGAGTCTAATTTCGAATCCCTGAGCGGACAGTGCTTCTTTGCGTATCGCATCTGTATCCAGTTCGATCTTTTTAATGCTGCCTTGTGACGCCGTGTCGCTCTTAAGCAGCTCGTCGAGGCTGGGCTTGGGGACCGGTGCGCCGCGCGTCGCGCCGGCTGGCGCAATGGCCTCCGCCGAATTCTGAGCGACCGGCACATAGTCGACGTCCGACGCCGCATCGAACGGTGAGCTGAGTTGTTTGATACTGAAGCCCACGCCGAGCACGACGGTTGCCGCGACGGACAGCGGTACAAACCAGCGCGGGCGCACGGGTCGTTTGGCTTCGACACGCGCGGCCTCGAGGATCAGTGCGTCGAGTTCGGCCGGCGGTTCGTCGGACGGCAGATCGCGGTACGCCTGTGCGACCGGATCGTCGCCGTCCAAAAAGCGCTGCAGGTCACGGTCTTCACGCACACTCATGCGGACACCTCGGTTTGGTCATCGTCGTCATGCACCAACGTGTCACGCAACTTGCGTATCGCGTAGCGCAATCGGCTCTTGGCCGTTTCGCGTTTCACATCGGTGACCGTTGCGATTTGTGGCAGCGTCAGTCCGGCCTCAGTGTGCAATAGAAACGCCTCTTGCTGTTCGTGTGGCAGTGCGTCCAGCGCCGCGGCAAAGTCGCGCGCCAGTTGCGCGCCTTTGAGTTGTTCGTCGGGGCCTGCTTGTTGGGACGGGACGTCAAGCGCCGCGTCGTCGGAACTGTGTACTAAAGTAATACGACGCTTAACGTGCCGCACGTGATCGACGTAGGCATTACGCGCCAATTGATACAGCCAGGTGCTGAATCTGGCCGTGGGCTCGTATTGCGTGCGGGCGCGTATCACTTTGGTCCAGACCTCCTGAAAAATCTCGTCGGCCGTTTCCTTGTCAAAACAGCGTCGCTTCAAAAATCGGTAGAGCGGCCCCTTATGGCGCGCGTACAGGGCACCGAACGCGGCTTCGTCGCCGGTGCCGTAGCGCTGCATTAATTCGCGGTCACGCAATTCATCCATGGCGCCAAGAGTAAGGCAGTCGTAGGCGCTGCGAAACTCTTGTGTGCTCACGGCATGACTGGCAGCCATGCTAGACGCCCCACAGGCGCGGCATCGGCACCGCGATTCCAGGCCTGATCGCGGCTGGGGTGCCGCGCCTGCGGGAGGTGGCCACCTTTAGCGGGTCACGGCTTGGGTAAGCGCGTCGGGCGCGCCTTGCGTCAGCGTCTGAGTTCGCGTTACCAGGTCCAGGAACTCGCGGCGGTAGCCGTGACGGTCATCGCCCAGTGCGGCGCCGGCAAGCGCCAGCGTTTCGTCGAGCCCGTAGTCGCCGGTGTGACGACCGCCACGCAGTTGCTGACCAAATGCCGCCACGGCCGCGGCAAAGCGAAAGTCGTCATTGGTCTTGTTCGGACGCAGGACCTGCGCTTGCTGGACAGGAATTTCGAGCAGGCGGCTGGTGTCGCCGTCGGGCGCTTTGTAGCGCAGCTTCACGAAGGCCAGTTCCGGTGACGGACGGCTCGTGGCGCGCGCTTCGCGGCCATAGCGCAGCGGATCGATTTGGCGCGCGTCGGAGTCCACCGGCGTCAGTTCGTAGAGCGCGGTGACCGTGTGGCCCGCGCCAATTTCTCCGGCGTCAATCTTGTCGTTGTTGAAGTCCGCGCGATTGAGCACGCGGTTTTGATACCCGATCAGGCGGTATTCCGCGACTTGCGCGGGGTTGAACTCCACCTGGATCTTCACGTCCTTGGCGATCGTGTGCAGCGTGCCGCCCATCTCATCCACCAGCACTTTGCGCGCTTCATTGACGGAGTCGATGTAGGCGTAGTTGCCGTTGCCCGCAGCGGCGATACGTTCCATCAGTTCGTCGTTGTAGTTGCCGCTGCCAAAGCCAAGCGTGGTGAGTGATATACCGGTTTCACGCTCACGTTCCACCACGTCAATCAGCTTTTCGACGTTGGCGATGCCGACATTAAAGTCGCCGTCGGTCGCCAGGATGACGCGATTGATGCC